>NZ_HG779612.1:0-65865 GCF_000582705.2 Microbacterium sp. C448 | reverse complement strand
ACCCCTGCCAAACATTCTGACGCGCGACACTACAACGCACCCGATCAGCTGAAGATCACCATGCGCCAAGGGGACACCCACCTCATCGGTACCCCCGCAGACGGCGTGATCGCCCGCAGGCAGATCGCCCGCGTACTGCTCGACAGCCTCACCAACCCCCGAGCCGACCGCCGAACCCTGGAACTCGTCGCCGAACGCGGCCCCGAACAGGCCGACCTCGGGCCAGTATTCGGCGCCCTGGTACCCGACGCAACCGGGTCCCTCGATGGCGCAAAGGACACCGACAACCTGCCGGCGTCCGAAGAACCGCAGCGCGTCGTTGACGACCTCAACGCCGTCCGCGGCGACGCCTGATTACCGATTGAAGCTGAAGACACACATGAATACGCGCACTCTTGGCCGCACTGGCCTGGAGGTATCCGCCATCGGCTTCGGATGCATGGGCCTCAGCCACGGCTACGGCCACAACCTCGACGACGCACACGGCATCGACGTGATCCGGCGAGCCGTCGACCTCGGAGTGACCTTATTCGACACCGCCCAGGTCTACGGCCCCTTCACCAACGAAGAACTCGTCGGCAAGGCGCTTGCCCCCGTCCGCGACGATGTCGTGATCGCCACCAAGTTCGGCTTCGACTTCGACGGCACCAGCGAAACCGGACTGAACAGCACCCCGGACTACATTCGGAAGACCCTGGACGCATCGCTCCAGCGTCTCGGTGTCGAGAACATCGACCTGCTGTACCAGCACCGTGTCGATCCCGCCGTGCCGATCGAAGACGTCGCCGGAACGGTGAAAGAACTGATCGCCGCTGGCAAAGTCGCGCACTTCGGATTGTCCGAGGCCGGTACCGACACGATCCGCCGCGCGCACGCCGTCCAGCCCGTCACGGCTCTGCAGAGCGAATACTCACTGTGGTGGAGGGAACCCGAAGAGATGATTCTCCCCACCCTGGTCGAACTCGGCATCGGACTGGTCCCGTTCAGCCCGCTGGGCAAGGGCTCCTCACCGGCACCCTCGACAACTCGACAGCGTTCGGCGAGGGAGACGTCCGCGCCACTCTGCCGCGTTACAGCGCCGAAGGCCGCGACGCGGGGCGGCGGTTGGTTGACCTACTCGCCGGGATCGCAACACGAAAGAACGCGACGTCTGCCCAGATCGCCCTCGCATGGCTCCTCGCCCAGAACGCCTCGATCGTGCCCATTCCCGGCACGACCAAGATTCACCGCCTGGAGGAGAACGTCGGCGCATCCTCCGTCGCCCTCAATGATGACGAACTCGCGCAGCTGACGACCGCCTCCAGCCTCGTCGACACCTCGCTCGCGCGGCACCCGGAAAGTATGCAGAAGTGGATCGATCGCTGAGAAGACCCCGACCTACCGAAACCACCGGCACCAGTGCCTACGCGTGGTGGGGCCGTTACCGGCCCCTGTCGGGAGCGCCGGGAGTCGGTCGCGGGGGCGGGTAGCCAGGAACATCCTCGAGCCGCTCGGGTGCTCCCGGGACCTTCGGGATGCGCGCGTACCAGCGTAAGGAGGTCGCCCGAAGGCGTTCCGCAAGTTGTGGCTCGTGGCCTGCGTAGTCGATGAACCGGAATACCCCATACTGAGTAACCCTGTTCGCAAGCATGAGGATTGCTGACATCGCGTCGACGTCTGGGAACGTGAACGGCTGGCCGTCGAGTTCGACGGACACCCGCAGTTCCAGCGATGGCCACATCTTTCCGTGGGCGGAGCCGGCAGATGCGCGCCATAGGCGCTCGACCTGCGCTGAGTCACCGAGGTCGCCAGCAGAGAACTTCGTCCGCACCTCCTGCGCCGCAGCCGTTACGAGCGTCAGGTAGGACGGGTCATCGACGTTGATCTTGTGAGTCTCGAGAATGTCGAGTAGCTGGAGCCGCTGCTGCCTGAGTTCTTCCTTGCGCTTCGGGTCTACCTCGGCTTTGCGCTGCTCCGCCCAGTCTGCGAGAACGAGCGACAGATGCCGCCGCAGCACCTCGCGTGGATCGCGCGAGGACATGACCCATACGCTCGCGCCGTGAATGATGACGAGGCACCGAACCGTATCCCGGTCGATCGAGAGCAGTCGCGCTCGTGGGTGGAGGTGGCGCAGTCTGCTCGGCTCATGCGCGATCTGCTGACGGAGACGCCACCGGCGATCGATGGGTCCCCGTTCAGCATCATTGACGGGGATCTGCCGGAGTCTTGCGAGAAGTGGTGTCGCGCTTACCTATCCTCAGCGCTCGAACACCTTGGCATGTGGGCGGACTACGTCGCGCCACTGACTTTCCACACTGATGCGGTCGTGCATCACGACGCGCGCCCGTCACAGACGCTTGCACGCGCGGCGCTCGAGTCCGCCTCTCAAGCGGTATCGTGACTCGGCCGATTGGCCTTGAGCTTTCTTCGGCGTGAGACCTCCTGTCGAAAACCATGACTGGGTGCGACGGTCAATCGGCGACGGTGCTTCCTGTTCTGAAAAGTAGGTCTCGCTAGTGCGGGAATTGAGAGATGAGTTCGCAGATCAGGAAGGATGTGCGTATGCGCGGCGCTTCCTCTACTCACACCCTCCGTTTGCGTGTTTCATGAACGCATCCGCCGCTATCCCCGCGATCGAGGTCGAGGGCCTCACCAAGCGGTACAAGAAGGTCGTCGCGGTCGACGACGTGTCGTTCCAGGTCGAGGCCGGGGGAGTCTTCGCGTTCCTCGGAACCAACGGCGCCGGCAAGTCGACGACGATCGGGTGCCTCACCACCGTCCTGCCTTTCGACGCGGGCCGCCTGATCGTGGCCGGGCGAGACATCCCTACCGACGGCGAAGCGATCCGCCGGAGCATCGGCGTCGTCTTCCAGGACTCCGTGCTCGACGATGCGCTCACGGCACGCGAGAACCTGCGCATCCGTGCGCGCTTCTCGATGACGGATGCCTCGGCGATCAACGACCGCATCGCCGAGCTGTCGGCACTCATCGAGCTGGACGAGTTCCTCGACCGCCGCTACGGCAAGCTCTCGGGCGGGCAGCGCCGCCGCGTCGACATCGCCCGGGCTCTGCTGCACGAACCCGCGATCCTGTTCCTCGACGAACCGACCGCGGGCCTCGACCCTGCCAGCCGCGCGGTCGTCTGGTCGACGATCCACGAACTGGGGGAGCGATCGGGACTGACCGTCTTCCTGACCACGCACTATATGGAAGAGACCGAGGAGGCCGATCGCGTCTGCATCATCGACGCGGGCCGGATCATCGCCGAGGGGACGCCCGCCGAGCTGCGTGCCCGGCACAGCCGCAGCATCCTGACCATCACGACCCGCGACCGCGCGGGCCTGCTCGCACTCGCCCTGACCTCGGGAGCGGTCGCGACGGGAGAAGGAGACGTCCTCTCGATCGCTGTGCCCGATGCGGGCCTCGCCCGAAGTCTCCTCGCCGCCCATGGTGACGACGTGGTCGACTTCGAGTTCCGCCACGGCAGCATGGATGACGTCTTCCTCGCGTTGACCGGACGCGAAGGGATCGAGAACTGATGGGCGTCGTCAGCACGATCATCGGCCGGAACCTGCGCCTGTTCTTCCGCGACCGCCTCAACGTCTTCTTCTCGCTGCTGTCGGCGATCATCCTCTTCGCGCTCTACACGCTATTCCTCGGCAACCTGCAGACGACCGGCCTGCAAGAGTCGTTCCCCGACGCGACAACCGCCGAGATCAAGGCCTTTGTCGACTCGTGGATGTTCGCCGGCATCGTCGGTATGACGTCGATCACGACGGGTCTGGGTGCGCTCGGAGTTTTGGTCGAGGATGCTGCATCCAGCCGATTCCGCGACTTTCTGGTCTCGCCGATCCGGCGCGGCCAGATCGTCGCCGGGTATCTGTTCGCTGCATTGATCGTCGCCCTGCTGATGACGCTCATCGTGCTCGTCATCAGCCTGATCTACCTCTGGCTCGTCGACGGAGTCGTGCTGCCACCGCTCTCGGTGCTGCGGATCGTCGGATGGGTCGCCCTGTCCGGTGCCGCCTTCACCGCGCTCTCGGCCTTCGTGGTGTCGTTCCTGTCGTCGAACAATGCGTTCTCGGCGATGTCCACGATTGTCGGCACGATCCTCGGATTCGTGGCGGGCGCCTACATCCCCGTCGGATCCTTGCCGGAGGCCGTGCGCGAAGTCATCAACGCGCTGCCGTTCGCGCAGTCGTCGATGGTGTTGCGCCGTGAGTTCACCCAGGGCCCCCTCGACACGCTGTCGGGCGGGGTGCCCGAGGCATCCGATTCGATTGCGCTCTTCTACGGCATCGACCTGACCGTCGGGGACTGGACCGTCACGGCCGTGTTCGTCGCCGCGATTCTGGGCGCGATGATCGTGGTGTTCTTCGCCCTCGCCTCGGCGCGGATTCGGGCCCGCATCGTCTGAGTCTCAGCCCGCGAAGGCGAAGCGCCCGCCGGGATAGGCTGGACGGGTGAATGCGAGCCCGACAGACCAGCGCCGATTGCTGGAGATCGCCGAGCTCGACGCGCAGCTCCGCGCGTCAAATGCCCTGCGCCAGAATCCCCCCCAAGCCCCGCGTGTGAAAGAACTCCTCGCCGCGCGGCAAGCCCTCTCGCACGAGTTGTCGCGTCGCCAAGGTGCACGCGACGACCTGCAGCTCGAGATCTCGCGGGTCGAGTCCGACGTCAAGGTTGTCGAGGCGCGACGTAAGCGCGACGAAGAGCTGCTGCAGAAGGTCTCGAACCCGAAGGATGCCGCGGGCCTCGAGCACGAGCTCGCCTCGCTGGCGCGTCGGCAGGGTGACCTCGAGGATGCCGAGCTGGAGCTGATGGAGAAGCTCGAACAGGTCGAGGCATCCGTTGCCGAGCAGGAGCGCCTCGTCACCGAAACGAACGAAGAGGGCACGCGGCTCTCGAACGAGGCCAAGGCCGTCGTCGCCGAGGCGACCGCCCGCATCGAGCATCTGACCCGCGACCGTGCGGCCGTCGTCGGGACGGTGCCGCCGGAACTCCTGGCACTGTTCGAGCGGCTGACCGCCCGCAGTGACGGCGCGGCGCTACTGCGCGCGCGCACCTGCGGCGGATGCCACATGGTGCTTTCGGGTACCGATCTACAGGTGATCCGGGGGAAGGCCGACGACGAGATCGTGAACTGCCCCGAGTGCGGCTGCATCTTGGTGCGGACGAACGAATCGGGCCTGTGAGCCGGTCCCGATGAGCGGGGCGCTCTGGGACGACCCGATCGCGCCGCCGGCCGCGCCCGACCTGATCGTCGAGGCTGACGGCGGATCGCGCGGCAACCCGGGCATCGCCGCGGGCGGAGCTGTCGTCCTCGACGCGACGACCGGCGAAGTGCTCGTCGAAGTCGGTGTCTATGTGGGCATGGCGAGCAACAACGTGGCCGAGTACCGGGGCATGATCGAGGGTTTGCGTGCCGCATTCGAGCGAGAGCCGGCATCCGTTCGCGTGCGTCTCGACTCCAAGCTCGTGGTCGAGCAGATGACCGGACGCTGGAAGATCAAGCACCCCGACATGCAGGCCCTGGCCCGCGAGGCTCGTGAGCTCATCGCCGGGCGGCAGGTGAGCTTCGAATGGATCCCGCGGGCGCAGAACGCGAGAGCGGATGCCGCGGCCAACTCGTCGATGGACCGTCGCGAGAGCTTTCGCCGCGACCTGGCGGCTGAGCTCGGTGGTTTGACCGGCGCGGGGCGGCGAGGCATCCGCGGCTAGACTTGCGGCGCGAGTGGGTCGGCTGGACGGTCGCGTCACGAGGGTTTTCTTTCGTGCCGAGGAACGTCCGGGCTCCACAGGGCAGGGCGGTGGGTAACACCCACCCGGAGTGATCCGCGAGACAGTGCCACAGAAAACAGACCGCCGCGGGCAACCGCGGTAAGGGTGAAACGGTGGTGTAAGAGACCACCAGGGACCGCGGTGACGCGGTCTGCTCGGTAAACCTCGCCCGGAGCAAGGTCAGACAGGGGATGTTGACGCGGCCCGCCGAGTCCTCGGGTAGACCGCTAGAACGGCATGGCAACGTGTCGTCGAGAGAGATGACCGTCCACGGGGCTCACGCCCCCGGACAGAACCCGGCGTACAGGCCGGCCCACTCGCCCTCTCTCTGCTGCCACGTCGCGAGTGCACGACTTCGTCGCGAGTGCACGACTTCGATCGCGCGCGTAGCCCGTGCACTCGCACACAACCCGTACATTCGTGGGCTAGACGGATGTGGATGGCACCGAGACCGCCACTTAGCACCGAGAGCGCCGCTTATCCACGGCGAAGAACCGGCGGCCTCGGCAGCAAACGGCGCTCTCGGCATCCGTGGGTCAGTCGAAGCGACGGCCCTCTTCGCGCGGACTACCGATCAGGAAGAAGAACAGAACGATCCAACCGATCACGGGCAAGAACGTCAGAAAGAACCAGGCACCGCTTCTGTCGGTGTCGTGCAGCCGTCGCCATGTAAGCGCCAGGTTGGGCAGCAGCGTCCCGAGGCCGTAGATCAGGGCGATCGCACCGGGCACTGTTGTGACGACACCACCGGGTCCACCCGCCAGCGGCAGGGCGACCGCCCCGTTCTGCCAGCCCTCGGCGCCCGACACGGCGGCGATGGTGTTGAGGACGATGATGATCAGCGCATTCGTGAGAACCCACCACCAGTATTCGCTCCGACTCGCACGGCCGCGAAAAATGGAGTAATTACCGAAGAATCGGGCGATGGCCGAGCCCCACGAGGCGCCGTAGAGCGGACGATCAAGTGGCGCAGACATCCTTCGACGCTACCTCGTGAGGTCTGACGAGCAACGAGGCGCGGCTGGTCCCTCGACAGGCTCAGGGACCGGGGCGAGCGACCTAAACGTCGCCCGCGAGGGCCGCCGCGCCGATGATGCCCGAGCTGTTGCGGTGCACGGCCGGAAGGATCGGCGCGCGCAGCTTCAGCATCGGCAAGAAGCGCTCCGGATGCTTCGACACGCCGCCGCCGACGACGAACAGATCGGGCGAAAACAGGAACTCGACATGGTCGTAGAAGAGCTGCAGACGCTTGGTCCAGTCTTCCCAGTTGAGGTCTTCGCGCTCCATCGCCGAGTACGCCGCGTACTTCTCGATCGACTCACCCTCGTACCAGAGGTGTCCGAGTTCGGTGTTGGGGATGAGTGTCCCGTTGTAGATGAAGGCCGAGCCGATTCCGGTGCCGAGCGTGGTGAGGATCGTCAGCCCGTCGTGACCCTTCGCGGCGCCGTAGCGGACCTCGGCGACACCCGCGGCATCCGCGTCATTGACGAATTGGATGTCGCGTCCGAGGCCCTTCTCGAAGAACTTCTCGGCCTCGAAGTCGACCCACTTCTCTGAGACGTTGGCTGCCGAGAGGGTGCGACCCTTCTTCACGATCGCGGGGAAGGCGACTCCGAGGGGGATTTTCTTGTCGACGCCGCCCAACTTGTCGAGCACCTCGTTCACGGCGGCGAGCACGTCATCCGGCGCCGCACCCTTCGGGGTGTTGACGCGGATGCGGTCGCTCAGCAACTCTCCGCGCTTCAGATCGACGATGCCGGCCTTGATGCCGGTCCCCCCGATGTCGACACCGACAGCACGGTCAACGCTTTTTGCCATGCGAATCAGCTTAGCGAGCACAACTCGCCCAACCCGCCCGGGTGCGCGATGCGCCACGCTCGAAGCCCCGCGGTCAGTAGGATCGACACGGAACGCAGATCGAGGGAGAACCGGTGTCCGAGAGCGAACAGAAGTACTGGTACAACCTGACGACCGGTCAGGTCGAGAAGGGGTTCGAATCGCCCGCGATCGACCGCGCCGGCCCGTTCGACACCGCGGAAGAAGCGGCCAACGCGCCGCAGGTCATTAAGGACCGCGCGCGTGCGTGGGCCGATGATGACGCCCGTGATGCCTCGTGGGGCGCATCCGCGTCCGGCGCCGGCGAAGACCCCCAGTAGGCTGGGAAAGCAGCGGAGCTGCGGAGGGAACCATGGACAAGCAGCGTGATTTCGTCTTGCGGACGATCGAAGAGCGGGGCGTCAAATTCGTCCGCCTCTGGTTCACCGATGTGATCGGGACGCTCAAGTCCGTCGCGATCGCCCCGGCCGAGGTCGAGGGGGCATTCGCCGAGGGCCTCGGGTTCGACGGATCAGCCATCGAGGGTCTGACTCGAAGCTTCGAGTCCGATCTTCTCGCGCACCCGGACCCGGCGACGTTCCAGATCCTGCCCTGGCGGGGCGAGATCGACCCCACGGCCCGCATGTTCTGCGACATCACGACGCCCGACGGTCAGCCCGCCGTGGCCGACCCGCGCCACGTGCTCAAGCGCACCCTGGCACGCGCCGCCGACCGAGGGTTCACGTTCTACACCCACCCCGAGATCGAGTTCTATCTGCTCAAGTCGTCGTCGTACGGCGCCGAGGGCCCCGAGCCCGTCGACTCCGCCGGGTACTTCGACAACGTCCCGGGAGGCACCGCGCACGACTTCCGTCGTCGTTCGGTCCGGATGCTGGAAGACCTGGGTATCTCGGTCGAGTTCAGTCACCACGAGGGTGGACCGGGTCAGAACGAGATCGACCTGCGCTACGCCGACGCCCTGGCGACGGCCGACAACATCATGACGTTCCGCACGGTCATCAAAGAGGTCGCGATCGAGCAGGGCGTGTACGCGACGTTCATGCCGAAGCCCCTCAGCGGCAAGCCGGGCAGCGGCATGCACACGCACATGTCGCTCTTCGAGGGTGACCAGAACGCGTTCTACGAAGAGGGCGCCGAGTACCAGCTGTCGAAGGTCGGCCGTCAGTTCATCGCCGGTCTGCTGCGTCACGCCAACGAGATCGCCGCGGTGACGAACCAGTTCGTCAACTCGTACAAGCGTCTCTGGGGCGGCGACGAGGCACCCAGCTTCATCACCTGGGGTCACAACAACCGTTCCGCGCTGGTGCGCGTTCCGCTCTACAAGCCGAACAAGAGCCAGTCCTCGCGCGTCGAATACCGCGCTCTGGATTCTGCGGCCAACCCCTACCTCGCCTACGCCCTCATGCTCGCGGCCGGTCTGAAGGGTATCGAAGAGGAGTACGAACTCCCGCCCGAGGCCGAAGACAACGTCTGGTCACTCAGCGACGCCGAGCGTCGCGCGCTCGGGTATGAGCCCCTGCCCGCGAGCCTCGACCACGCCGTGCAGGCGATGGAAGAGAGCGAGCTGGTTGCCGAGACCCTCGGCGAGCAGGTCTTCACGTACGTGCTGAAGAACAAGCGTCGTGAATGGCAGGAATACCGTTCGCAGGTCACGCCCTTCGAGCTGAAGAGCAATCTCGAGATGCTCTGACGGGGGCGTCCGCTCCCATGGCTTTGGAACGATTTCAGTCCCGCACGGGTCTCGCACGCCTCGGCTTCACCGAACTCGATGCCGCCGAGCGCGGTCTCGAGGAGCTCGAAGAGCTGACGGGGCTGCCGCGAGATTCGTGGATCACCGAGGCATCTTCTGCGGGTGATCCGGACGCCGCGGTACGCGGGCTCGTCGCGATCGCGCGACGCAATGCCATCCCGGTCCGCGAGGTCATGGCGAGCGCATCGGCACATCGCGCCGTGTGGGCTCTTCTCGGCGCGAGCGAGGGATACGCGTCGTTCTACCTGCGGCATCCGGATGAGCTCGAGGACCTCCTCGAGCCACGCGGTCTGTTGGCTACCGCGGACGAGCTGCGCGACGAGATGCTGGAGTCCGTCGGTGCGGTAGACGGTTTCGCCGAGAAGAACGCGGATGGTTGGGTTGCCCTGCGCGTCCGCTACCGGCGACTCGTCGCCCGGATCGCCGTCTACGATCTGCTCTCGCCCGACCCGCCGGGTGCGATCCGTGAGGTGTCCGCGGCGTTGGCGGATGTCGCGGCCGCGGCCCTCGAGGCATCGCTCGCCGTTGCGCGAACGCGCATCTCGGCGACCGGCAGTGGACCCGGCGGGTTGTTTCCCCGTGAGGATGTCGCTCAGACACGCCTGGCCATCATCGGGATGGGCAAGGCCGGCGCGCGTGAACTGAACTACGTCTCGGACGTGGACGTGATCTTCGTCGGCGGGGGCAGCGCGGAGCTCGTCGAGCGCACGAGCGAGAGCCGTGTGCTCGATATCGCCACGCGCCTTGCCGTGCAGACCATGCGCGGCATCGAAGAGGCCGAGATCGAGCCGCCGCTCTGGGAGGTGGACCCGAACCTTCGGCCCGAGGGCAAGCAGGGGGCGCTCGTGCGGAGCCTCGATTCGCACGTTTCGTACTACCAGCGCTGGGCCAAGAGTTGGGAGTTCCAGGCCCTTCTGAAGGCTCGGCCGCTGGCGGGCGATGCGGAGCTCGGCCGCGATTACGTCGAGGCCGTGCAACCGAAGGTGTGGACGAGCGCCGCGCGCGAGAACTTCGTCGACTCCGTGCAGCGCATGCGCGAGCGGGTGACCGAGCACATCCCCGCGGAAGACGTGCCTTATCAGCTGAAGCTCGGACCCGGCGGCATCCGTGACGTCGAATTCACCGTGCAACTGTTGCAGCTCGTGCACGGGCTGACGGATGACTCGATCCGCCAGCGAGGCACGCTCGCCGCTCTCGATGCACTGGTCACGGGCGGATACATCGGACGCGTCGAGGCATCCGCTTTCGCGCAGGACTATCGGGTGCTGCGATTGCTCGAGCACCGGCTGCAGCTGTGGCGCCTCGCGCGCACGCACCTCATGCCGCGGACGCCCGAGGGGCTGCGCACGCTCGCACGTGCCTCCGGGCTCGCCGATACCGGGGAGGGCGTCGCGGCCGTCTGGGAGCAGATCAAGCGCGAGGTCCGAGACATCCATGTCCGTCTCTTCTATCGGCCGCTGTTGTCGGCCGTTGCAGCCCTGCCCGAAGACGGGCGCGTGCTCTCGACGGCGCAGGCGCACGACAGACTCGCGGCGATCGGCTTTCGCGACCCGGCGGGAGCGCTGCGGACGATCGGCAGCCTGACGAGCGGCATCAGCCGGAAGGCGACCATCCAGCGGCACCTGATGCCCGTCATGATCCGGTGGTTCGCGGATGGCGTCGACCCGGACTATGGGCTGCTCGCGTTCCGGCGCGTCAGCGAGCGCCTCGGTAATACCCCCTGGTTCCTCCGTATGCTCCGCGATTCGTCCGGGGCCGCGGAACGACTGACGCGCGTCCTGTCGGGATCGCGCTACATCGGCGAGCTGATGGAGTGGATCCCCGAGTCCGTCGCCTGGCTGGATGACGACGAGCCCCTGCGTCCGCGCTCCGGCCTGGCGCTCCAGGAAGAGGCGCGGGCGATCCAGACGCGCCACAAGACCATCGACGACGCCATGCGGGCCGTGCGTGCACTGCGCCGCCGGGAGCTCCTTCGCACCGCGATGGCGGCCGTGCTGGGTGTGCTCACGATCGAGCAGCTCGCGGCGAGCCTCACGACCATCACCGACGTGACCCTGCAGGCGACCCTCCGTGCCGTGCGTCGAGAGGTCGTGCCGCCGGAGGATGCCTCGCTGGACTTCGCCATCATCGCGATGGGCCGGTTCGGGGGAGCGGAGCTCGGGTTCGGATCGGATGCGGACGTGCTCTACGTCTATCGTCCCGAGAAGGTCGATCCCGAGCGCGCGCACCAGCTGTCGCTCAAGATCGTCGCGGAGCTGCGTCGGGTGTCGGAGGACTTCCGGGCGCCGTTGGATCTGGATGCGGATCTGCGCCCCGAGGGACGCACCGGCCCGCTCGTGCGCTCACTGACCTCCTACGCCGAGTACTACTCGCGCTGGTCGCTGTCGTGGGAGGCTCAGGCGCTCCTGCGCGCGCGAGGCGTTGCCGGTTCGGTCAAGCTCATCCGCGCCTTCATGGAGCTGGCCGACCGCCTGCGCTACCCCGAGCATCCGGACCCTCAAGGGGTGCGCGAGATCAAGCGCATCAAGGCACGCGTCGAGACAGAGCGGCTGCCGAAGGGCGTCGACCGTACGCGGCACCTCAAGCTCGGCCCCGGCACGCTCAGCGACGTCGAGTGGCTCGTCCAGCTCACCCAACTCTGTTACGCGCACGAGCACCCCGAGCTGCGCACAACATCGACGCTGGGTGCGCTGGACGCGGCGGTAGCGGCGGGATTGATCCCGCAGACATCCGCCGCCCGTCTGGCGGAGTCGTGGCACCTGTCGACGCGCCTGCGCTCGGCGAACACGCTGCTGTCGGGGCAGACGAGCGACGTGCTGCCGACGGATCGGCGCCAGCTCGATGGCATCGGACGCATCCTCGACTACGGCCCGCGCGCGGCGACGCAGGTCGAAGAGGACTACTTCGGGACGGCGCGTCGTGCCCGCCGGGTATTCGAGAAGCTCTTCTACGGCTGACCAGCTGCGCTGGGTGTACTCCGCTGTCGCAGATCGACATGTGCGGGCCGCGCGAGCATAGGTCTGCGACAGCGGAACATCGCCTTGACCATGCAAAGAGGGCCCCGGGATGATCCCGGGGCCCTCTTCGCGTCAGGTACCGATCACACGCCGAAGTACAGCTCGTACTCGAACGGGTGCGGACGTGCCGCGATCGGCTTGATCTCGTTCTCGATCTTGTACTCGATCCAGGTCTCGATCAGCTCGGGCGTGAACACGCCACCCGCGAGCAGGAAGTCCTGGTCGGCGCGAAGCGCCTCGAGGGAATCGAGCAGCGAGTTCGGAACCTGCGGGATGTTCTTCGCCTCCTCGGGGGGAAGCTCGTACAGGTCCTTGTCGACGGGCTCGTGCGGCTCGATGCGGTTCTTGATGCCGTCGAGGCCGGCCATCATCTGCGCCGCGAAGGCGAGATACGGGTTGCCCGAGGCATCCGGCGCGCGGAACTCGATGCGCTTGGCCTTGGGGTTCGATCCCGTGATGGGGATACGGATGGCTGCCGAGCGGTTACCGGCCGAGTAGACCAGGTTGACTGGGGCCTCGTAGCCCTTGACCAGACGCTTGTACGAGTTGATCGTCGGGTTGGTGAAGGCGAGCACGGCGGGCGCGTGCGCCAGCAGGCCGCCGATGTACCAACGCGCGATGTCGGACAGGCCGCCGTAGCCGTTCTCGTCGTAGAACAGGGGCTTGCCGTCGAGCCACAGCGACTGGTGCGTGTGCATGCCCGAACCGTTGTCACCGAAGAGCGGCTTGGGCATGAAGGTCGCGACCTTGCCCCACTGCTCCGAGGTGTTCTTGACGATGTACTTGAACTTCAGGATGTCGTCCGCCGAGTGCACCATGGTGTCGAAGCGGTAGTTGATCTCCTGCTGACCGCCCGTACCGACCTCGTGGTGCGAGCGCTCGAGGATGAAACCGGCCTCGATGAGCTTCAGCGTGATGTCGTCGCGCAGGTCGGCCGTCTTGTCGACGGGGCTGACCGGGAAGTAGCCACCCTTGTACGGGGTCTTGTTGGCGAGATTTCCGCCCTCTTCGGCGCGACCGGTGTTCCAGGCGCCTTCCTCGGAGTCGACGCTGTAGAAGCTGGAGTTCTGCTTCACTTCGTAGCGCACGTCGTCGAAGATGTAGAACTCGGCCTCGGGGGCGAAGAGCGCGGTGTCGGCGATGCCGGTCGAGGCGAGGTACTTCTCAGCCTTCTTGGCGACCTGACGCGGGTCCTTGTGGTAAATCTCGCCGGTGCGCGGGTTGTAGATGTCGAAGATCATGATGAGCGTCTTCGCCTCGCGGAACTGGTCGAGGTACGCCGTCGACACGTCCGGAATCAGCTGCATGTCCGACTCGTGGATGTTCGCGAATCCTCGGATGGAGGAGCCGTCGAACAGCTGGCCGATGGTGAAGAATTCCTCGTCGACCGTGGAAGCGGGGATGTTGAAGTGCTGCTGAACACCAGGAAGATCCGTGAACCGGATGTCGAGGAACTTGACGTCCTCGTCCTTGATGAACTTCAACACCTCGGATGAGTCTTTGAACATTCTGGCTCCAGAGGTAGGGCATTCGGGAACTGCCGCCCGCGATGCGGGCTGTCCTAGCAACCTATCGAAGAGGAGTTGCTCGACCATGACACTAATGTTTCCGGCATGTTACGCGCGGCTGGATACGCTGGTCCGGTGACATCGACTGCTCCCGACGCCTATCCCGGTCAACGCCTCGGTTTGCCGCGGGATGGTGCGGGTTCCGTCGCCCGCGTCGGACGCCGTATCGGGGCCCTCGTGATCGACTACGGCGCCGCGTATCTGATTTCAGGTTTCTTCGCGTTCGACGCGCTGGCGATCTTGGCGATCTTCGGAGCGATCCAGATCGTCTTCCTGCCCACGCTGCAGGCGAGTCCCGGTCACCGAATCTTCGGCCTGCGGCTCGAAATGGTCGGCGGCGGATGGGTGGGGCTCTGGCGCCCGATCATCCGGACCGTGCTGCTGATCGTCGTCATCCCCGCCGTGATCTGGGACGCGGATCAGCGCGGTCTGCACGACAAGGCGGTCGGAACGATCCTCGTCCGCCGCTAGGCGAGCGACGCGATCAGCGGGGACGCGGCGCGCGCACCTTCGTCGGGTCGATGCCCTTCGGGATCGGGAGCGATGCGAGCGACTGCGAGACCGAGTCCACGCGCTTCATGACGGCGACCATCGTCGCCTTGTCGAGCTTGCGTGGGAACGACTTGATCGTCTTGGCCAGGTCCTTGATCGGGACCTCGCCCGTCCCGTGGCCGATGTAGATGACGTGCACGGGGACTCCGTTGGCGACGCGGTTCACCTTCGAGCGCTCTTCGTTGACGAGGCGCTGCAGCCGACCCTGCGAGCCCTCGCCGATGACCACGACACCGCCGCGGCCGATCGCGCGATAGACCGCGTCCTGAGTCTTCGGGTTGACGCCCACGGGAGTCTCGGAAGCCGTCCAGCTGCGTCCGAGGAACGTGGTGATGACGTGGCCCACGGCGCCGGGCATCCCGTCGATCTGGTCGTACATCGCGCGGGTCGACAGGCGCGTCATCGTCATGAGCGACGCGAGGATACCCGCGAGGAAGCCGGTGATGCCCCAGAGCAGGATGTTCCACCACTGCGGCTGGATCAGGAACGCGACCACGATGCCGAGCCCTGTCGTGACGATGAAGATCCCCGTGAGCAACCACGGGAGGAAGCCGACCGACCGACGTGTGAAGGTGTAGAGACTCTTGATCTGGGAGAAGAACCCGGGACGCTTCTCGGGTGCCGCGCTGCGTGCTGCCATACGTTCCAGCCTACTTCCCGAGAGCCCGGTGTTCCGCGCGGTGATTGGCTATCTTCCCCGCCGTCCGTCCTCCACAGTGTGGTCCCTCCTTCCGGTCACCACGGATCGGAAGATCGGACGGCCTGAGCACGTCCCGTCGGGCCAGCGTAGGAGGATGACCGAGCCGCCACCGATCGATGATCCGCTGACGGGGGCCGTCGTCCGGATGCGGCGCGTCGCTCAGCCCGAAGCTCCCTTCGTCGGGTGGTTGGCCCGGGTGGACGAGACCGTCGTCCAGCTCATCGACACGGCGGATCTGCGTGGTTGGGCGGGGTGGCGGGATCGTGGCGATCACGTGCTGGCCGTTCACGACGTCTCGCGGACGTCGTCAGGTCACGAGGCGGTACTGCCATGGTGCGTCGAGCGCGTCGACACGTTTCTTGCGCGGCGCGCCCAGGCCGGCGTGGATCTGGGGGCGGGTGAGGTCATCACGGTCGCCGTGAGTCTCATCCGCGGGTGCGACGCTGCACGGGGGGAAGAGCTCCGGGGGCACTGGTGGCTGACGCAGGACGGAACCCCGACGTTCGTATGCGCAGCGAGTGATGCGGGTGACCGCATCGGCGAGGCGGCGGGTTTGATCGTCGACCGGCTGGCCGAGACGCCGATTGTCGACGGGTCGTGGCGCCTACGCGAGGTCGCCACCATGCTGCGGGATGGCCGGGCATCGGAAGAGGCCGAGGCGCACCTGTTCGCGATCGCTTCGCCCGAACCCCTCGTTCTCGCGCCGCTGACCCCACGTCGAGCGGCGAATGCGCGGCGGGCGGGCGTAGTCGACATCGTCGAGCCGGAACGACGGGATTCGTTCCTGGGCCGACTCGTCAGTCGGCACGTGGACTCCGGTGTCGGCGACATGGTTTCGGACGCGATGGAATCGGTGCGCAGGCGGGCAGGAAACGCGCGTCGCAGGATCGCCCGGCCCTGGTTGGTGGCGGCGGGCATCGCGGGCGTGATCGTCGTCGGGGGTCTGGCCTGGCCGACAGGCTCCGCTCCCGCCGCCAACGCGCGCCCCGCCGCATCCGGATCGCCGACGCCTTCCACTGCGGCGGCGGTACCGGCTGATGCGGACCCGGTCGCGCAAGAGGGCGGCGTCGAGACTGAGGGCGGGGACGAAACCGGGGATGCGGCGGCGCAGAGCGATCCCGCGGCCGCCCTGCAGTCGGCGCTGGACGCACTAGCGGCCTGCACGGAAGTTCCTTGCAAGGCGAAGTACTTCGAGGAGTCTGCCGCCCCGGATATGCCGCCGGGCGCGGTCGACCTGCCCGCCGCGGAGCGAAAGGTCGAGCTGTTGGACGACCTCGGGGGAGTCGCGATCCTGAGCGTCAGTGGTGTGGATGGCACGGTGCCCGCGCAGCTCGTAGTGCTTGTGCGAACCGGTCAGTCGTGGGTGATCCGTGACGTGCGGGATGTCGAGGCGCCATGAACGCGAAACGCCCCGACATTACTGTCGGGGCGTTTCGGCGAGTGCCTACTCAGAGTCGGGCTTGATCAGATACCGAGATCCGCCGCGAACTCCGCAGCTTCGAGGCGCGCCTTGACGGCACCGAGGAATCGAGCAGCGTCCGCACCGTCGATGATCCGGTGGTCGTACGACAGCGCGAGGTAGACGACCGAGCGGACGCCGATCGCCTCGACACCATCGACCTTGACCACACCGGGGCGCTTGACGACGATTCCCGTGCCGAGGATCGCCGACTGGGGCAGGAACACTACGGGGGTGTCGAACAGGGCGCCGCGCGAACCGGTGTTCGTCAGCGTGAACGTGCCGCCTCCGAGCTCGTCCGGCTTCAGCTTGTTGTCGCGCGTGCGGGCGGCAAGATCGGCGATCTCGTGAGCGATCTCGGCGATGTTCTTCGAGGCTGCATCACGCAGAACCGGCGTCAGCAGGCCCCGCTCGGTGTCGACCGCGATCGAGAGGTTCTCGGACGCCGGGTACACGATCGTGTCACCGTCGACCGTGGCGTTGACGATCGGGAACGCCCGCAGCGCTTCGGCCGCGGCCAGGGCGAAGAAGGGCAGGAACGACAACTTGTCCGACGTCTTCTTCTGGAAGTCGACCTTCACGCTGTCGCGGAATCCCGCGAGCCTCGTGACATCGACCTCGACGACGGTCGTGAGCTGGGCCGTGGCCTGCATCGACGCGACGGCACGCTCGGCGAGGACCTTCCGCAGGCGCGACATCTTCTGAGTCGTGCCACGCAAGGGCGAGACCTCGAGAGCGGGCGCCTTCTCCGCAGCGGGCGCTGCGGGAGCGGCGCTGGCCGACTCGGCAGCCTTCAGCACATCCTCCTTGCGGATGCGCCCTCCGACACCCGTGCCGGTCACAGACGCGAGATCCACGCCCTGCTGCTGAGCGAGACGACGCACCAGAGGCGTGACGTACGTGCGGTCATCGGACGAGTCCGAGGGCGCAGCCGGTGCCGCTGGCGCGCTCGGAGCGGGGGCCGAAGGTGCCGGAGCGGATGCTGCGGGAGCCGACGCTGCGGGAGCCGGAGCGGCAGCAGCCGGAGCGGGCTCAGGTGCGGGTGCCTGCTCAGGAGTCTCGGATGCCGGGACATCCGCCTCGACGGGCTTCTCGGTGGAGGGAGCTTCGGGCTCGGTGACGGGCTCTGCGGCCGGAGCCGGTGCCGGCTCCGATGCTGCGGCGGGTGCCCCGCTGCCGATTTTGGCGAGTACCGCACCGACCGCGATGGTCTCGTCCTCGGCGGCGACGATCTCCTGCAGAACCCCGGCAACGGGTGACGGGATCTCGGTGTCGACCTTGTCCGTCGAGATTTCGAGGAGCGGCTCGTCTACGGCGACGTCGTCGCCGACATTCTTGAGCCAGCGCGTAACGGTGCCCTCGGTGACCGACTCGCCGAGTTCGGGCAGAACGACGGACGTGCTCGAACCACTCGATGCACCAACCGCGGCGGGTTCGGCGGAGGCGTTACCGGCCGGTTCGGCCTCAGCGACGAGCTCGGGCTCTGCCGGTGCCTCGACGACCTTGTCCTCGGCCGGGGCCTGCGCCTCGGCGGGGGCGGATGCCTCGGGCGCTGCGTCGTCGGAGGGCTGGCCGCTGCCGTCGCCGATCTTGGCAAGCAGACCGCCGACCTCGACGGTCTCGTCCTCCTGCACCAGAATCTCTTCGAGAATTCCGCTCACGGGGGAGGGGATCTCGGTGTCAACCTTGTCGGTCGAGATTTCGAGCAAGCCCTCATCGGCCTTGACCTCGTCTCCCACCTGCTTCAGCCAGCGGGTGACCGTACCCTCGGTAACGCTCTCGCCGAGAGCGGGGAGGACGACGGATGTGCTCATGACGATGTCTCCTTAAGGACGAAACTGTCGTTGTCTAGCTTAGTGAAGCCGAGGACCGGCATTGCTAAAGCGCGTGCAAGGGTCGGCCCGCGAGCGCGAGGAACGCCTCGCCGAGTGCCTCGCTCTGGGTCGGGTGGGCGTGCAAATACGGGGCGATGTCGTCCGGGTGGGCTTCCCAGCCGACGATGAGCTGGGCCTCGGCGATCAACTCACCGACACGCGCGCCGATCAGGTGAACCCCGATCACGGGACCGTCGACGGCACGGACGACCCGAACCAGACCCCCGGTGCCGATGATCTCACTGCGCGCGTTGCCCGCCAGGTTGTAATCGAACGACGTGACCTTCTCGCTCCCGAGGTCGGCGACCGCCTCGGCGAGAGTCGAACCGACGGAGGCGACCTCGGGGTCGCTGTATGTGATGCGCGGGACTTGGCGCTCGGGCACCGCGGTCGCGGGCAGTCCCGCCATCCGCTCCGCCACGAAGATTCCCTGTGCAAAGCTGCGGTGTGCCAGCTGCAGGCCGCGCACGATGTCGCCCACCGCCCACACGCCGGGGACGGATGTCTGCAGGTCGTCGTTCACGACGACGAAACCGCCGTCGAGCGCGACACCCGCCTCTTCGAGACCGAGGCCCGCGGTGCTCGGTCCGCGACCGATCGCCACGAGCAGATAGTCGGCATCGAGCTGCGTGCCGTCCTCGAGCTGAACGACCACGGCGTCGTCGGTTTGTGTCGCGGACGCGAACCGGGACCCGAGACGCATCCCGATTCCCCGCTTGCGAAACGCCCGCTCGAGGGCCTTGCTCATGGCCTCGTCCTCCTGCGGGACGAGCCGGGGCAGGGCTTCGACGATCATCACGTCGACACCGAAGGAGCGCCACAGGCTGGCGAACTCAACGCCGATCACACCGCCGCCGAGGATCACGACGCGTCGCGGAATTTCGGGCAGCTCAAGAGCGTGTTCGCTCGTCAGGATCCGGCCGCCGGCCTCGAGCCCCGGGATCATCTTCGAATAGGAGCCCGTCGCGACGAGCACGTTCTTGCCGCGGTACACGTCCGCACCGACCCGCACCCCGCGGTCCGCTTGCAGGAAACCCTCGCCGTCGATCACGGTGATGCCGCGGGCCGAGATCAATCCCTTGAGCCCGGCGAACTTCTTGGCGACGATCTTTTCCCGGTACGCGCGGAGGCCGTGGGCGTCGATGCCCGTCAGCGTCGCGTCGACGCCGATCTCACTCGCGGACCGCACGGCGTCGGCGACTTCGGCGGCGTGCAGCAGCGCCTTGGTGGGGATGCAGCCGCGGTGCAGGCAGGTGCCACCGAGCTTGTCGCGTTCGACGATCGCGACCTTCGCGCCGAGTTCTGAGGCACGGATCGCCGCGGAGTAACCGCCGCTACCGCCCCCGAGGACAACCAGGTCGAAGACGTGTTCCGCCATTACCGGGCACCCCCTGCGACGAATTCGATCAGGGAACGGACGCTGGCTCCGGTGGGTCCCTTATCGGTGGAACCGTAGGGGCCGCCCTTGTTCATGCCGACGCCCGCGATGTCCAGATGCACCCACGGGATGGTCGGCGCGTTCTCTTCGTCCGAGACCGGGCCGATGAAGTGCTGCAGGAACAACCCCGCGAAGAGTGATCCACCCGCCGGGTCGCCGATCTTCGCGTTCACGAGGTCGGCGATGGGGGAGTCGAGGTCATCGCGCATGTAGCCGGGCAAGGGCAGTTGCCAGGCGAGCTCGCCCGCTCGCTCGGCCGCGGCGAGGTACTCGGCGACGGGTGCGTCATCGCCCATCACCCCGGCGTAGCGCGTGCCCAGGGCGACGCTGATCGCGCCGGTGAGGGTCGCAACGTCGACGATGACGTCCGGGTGCTCACGGGATGCGGCGACGAGGCCGTCGGCCAGAACCAGGCGACCCTCGGCATCCGTATTCAGTACCTCGATCGTCGTCCCGTCGAGCGCTGTGAGGACGTCGCCGGGGCGTGTCGCACGTCCCGAGGGCATGTTGTCCGCGATGCAGAGATAACTCGTCACCCGGACCGGCAGCGCCAGCTCGGCGGCGGCGCGCACGACCGACAGCGCGACAGCGGCGCCACACATGTCGTATTTCATGCCGACCATCGAGCCCGCCGGCTTGAGCGAGAGTCCGCCGGTGTCGAAGGTGATTCCCTTGCCGACGACGGCGATGTGGCGCGAGGATTCGGCGGGCGCGTAGTCCATGCGGACGAATCGCGGCGGGCGGTCAGAACCAATACCCACACCGAGGATCGCGCCGAACCCCTCGGCCTCAAGTGCTGCCTCGTCGAGAACCGTGACCTCGACCGGTAGGTGGGCGACCTCTGCCACAGCACGTGCGGCAAGGTCGGCCGGGCCGAGCCGGTCGGCAGGGATCGCGACGAGTTCTTTGACGAGAGCGACCGCGTCGACGACCACCTGAGCGGCGTGCACGTCGTCGTCCGAAACTTCTTCTGTCGACACGACGATCACTCGGGCAGCACGACGCTTGCCGCCGTTCTTCTTATAGGTCGCGAAGGTGTAGCCGCCGAGGCCCGCGCCTTCTGCAATGGCCCGCCAGGTCCCGGCGAGCGCGCCGGGCGCGTGCACGGCGACCGTTTCGATCTGACCGAGAGCGCGGATGCCTGAGCCCGCGGCATCCCGGTACGCACCGGCTTGCGCCGCTGAACCCACACCCGCAACGACCACTGCACCACCCGCGGCGCCGCCAAGCGGCACACGGGCGAAAGAGCCAGGAGCCCCCGAGAACTCGATCGCGCGCAGCGCGTCGGCAAGGCCTGGCCACGGGTTCAGGTCCGGGCCGTCGTCGGCGAGCGGCGGAAGCAAGAGGAGCGAGACGTCCGCATCGATGTCTGTCGCTGAGGCAGGGAGATACGAGATCTGCGGCGTCGGCATATGGACCATCCTAGGTCGGCGTCTGCGGCCCAGCCGCTGACCCATGCGGGGCGTCGCGGTGTTCGCTGTGAGCGCGACCGCTCAGCGCGGCCCGACCCTTCGGTGGCTCGTAGAGTGGACCCATGCCCCCGTTCGGTCCTCTCTACGCGACGTCTCCTGACGCGCCCGAGGTGCCCCGCGGTCTGCCGCTGGTCATTGCTATGACGGGCTTCACGGATGCCGGGAGCGCCGTCGCCCAATCGATCGACGTCCTGCGCGACGGTGTCGACAACGTGCCCGTCGCGACGTTCTCGAATGATGCGCTGCTGGACTACCGGGCACGTCGCCCGGTGATCTCCTTCGACCAGGACCACCTCACGGACTACGTGCCGCCGCGCCTTGAACTGGCGCTCGCCCACGACCTCATCGGCCAGCCCTTCTTGACGTTGACCGGGTACGAGCCGGACTTCGCGTGGGACGCGTTCACTCACGGCGTGGTCGAACTCGTCACCTCGCTCGGGGTGGAGTCCGTCACCTGGGTCCACGCGATCGCCATGCCGGTGCCGCATACCCGCCCGATCGGCACGACAGTCAGCGGCAACAGGGCCGACTTGATCTCGGCTCACTCGGTCTGGCAGCCGCACACTCAAGTGCCCGCGACCGTGGGGCACCTGCTCGAGATGCGTTTCGTGGAGCAGGGTGTGAACACCTCCAGCTTCGTGATGCTCGTGCCGCACTACTTGGCCGATGCGGAGTTCCCGGCGGCGGCCATCGCGGCGCTCGAGAGCATCACACTCGGGAGTGGCATCGCGCTGCCTACGGAAGACCTGAGAGAAGAGAACCTGGGCTTTCTCGCCAAGGTCGACGAGCAGATCTCTGCCAACGATGAGCTGGCGACGATGCTCGAGAACCTCGAGTCGCGCTACGACCAGTACATGGCCGGCTCGCCGTTGCGTTCGTCGTCCCTGGGTGAGTTCGATCTGCCGAGCGCGGACGAACTCGCGGCCGAGCTTGAGCGGTACCTGGCTTCGCGTCCCGCGGGCGATGACGAGAAGCACACCGGGCTGTCCTGATCTCGCCGCTCGGCACGCGCGGGCTCTGATCGGCGTACCGGGGAATGCGTGGGTGCGCTCCCGTGTTCACATGAGAGTGCCATTGGGTGGCTCGCATCGAGCGTGCGATGTGCCATAATGGACAATCGGACCCGTTGTCAACCGTGAGTGCCTCACTCAGGACTTGACAAGGGTCTTACTCGTGCCCGCAAACGACCGAGTGCATCAAATGTCTGAGACGAGATGCGCCGGTGAAAGGCGAATTGTGACACCTTCTCGCACCTCCACGAAGGATCCCGTCGAAGAGACGGAGACCACGGCGGTCAAGGCTGCTCCGCGCGCCCGCAAGGCTCCCGCAGCAAAGGCTGCGGCGACCAAGGCTCCTGCGAAGGCGCCTGCTGCTAAGACTGCTGCCGCTAAGAGTGCTGCCGCTAAGCCCGCAGCAACGAAGTCGGCTGCAACCAAGGCTGCGCCGGCCAAGTCGGCGAAGGCGAAGGCATCGAAGGCTGTCGACGAAGACGCCATCGATGAGGACATCGAGCCCGACGAAGAGGTAGACGTCGAGGTGGATGTCGCGGACGACGACGAGGCAGTCACGACTCCGGCTGCCAAGACCGAAGCATCCGATTCGACGGATGACTCCTCCGACGACGATGAGGACGAAGACGGCAATAAGAAGAAGCCGGTCTTCACCGAGCCCCTGCCCACGGGCGCGATCGTCATCTCGTCGAGCGACGAGGACGACGTTCCGGTCTACTCGGCCCAGATCACCGGCGCCACGGCAGACCCCGTCAAGGACTACCTGAAGCAGATCGGTAAGGTTCCGCTGCTGAACGCGGCCGAAGAGGTCGAGCTCGCGATGCGTATCGAGGCGGGCCTGTTCGCCGAAGAGAAGCTCTCGGCGCTCAGCGACACCGAAAAGCGGTCGCAGCTCGGTCGCGACCTGACCTGGGTGGCGAAGGACGGCCAGCGGGCCAAGTCGCACCTGCTCGGCGCGAACCTCCGACTCGTCGTCTCACTCGCGAAGCGCTACACCGGTCGTGGCATGCAGTTCCTGGACTTGATCCAGGAGGGCAACCTCGGTCTGATCCGCGCTGTCGAGAAGTTCGACTACACCAAGGGCTTCAAGTTCTCGACGTACGCCACCTGGTGGATTCGTCAGGCGATCACGCGTGCCATGGCCGACCAGGCCCGCACGATCCGTATCCCCGTCCACATGGTCGAGGTCATCAACAAGCTCGCCCGCGTGCAGCGCCAGATGCTGCAGGACCTGGGTCGCGAACCCACGCCCGAAGAGCTCAGCCGCGAACTCGACATGACCCCCGAGAAGGTCATCGAGGTTCAGAAGTACGGGCGCGAGCCGATCTCGCTGCACACGCCCCTGGGCGAGGACGGCGACAGCGAGTTCGGTGACCTCATCGAGGACACCGAGGCCGTCGTGCCGGCGGATGCCGTGGGCTTCACGATGCTGCAGCGTCAGCTCGAGTCGCTCCTGGACTCGCTCAGCGAGCGCGAGGCCGGCGTGATCCGCATGCGCTTCGGCCTGGGCGATGGCATGCCGAAGACGCTCGACCAGATCGGTGACACGTTCGGCGTGACGCGCGAGCGGATCCGTCAGATCGAGTCCAAGACCATGGCGAAGCTGCGGCACCCGTCGCGGTCGCAGTCGCTGCGGGACTACCTGGAGTAGGCCGTGCGCAGCGCGATCGGCGTCGCCGTGGGGCGGGCCGTGCAGTGGTTGCTGCGCGTTCGCGGGGGCAAGGGCAGCGGTGCCCCCGGCCTCGTGACGAACAGGATCGCTCCGGCCCTTCTGCCGCGAGTGCTGGCGTCTTTCCCCCAGGGGCTCGTCGTCGTGAGCGGGACCGCGGGCAAGTCGACCACCACGAAGATGGTCGCTGGCCTTCTGCGCGCGCACGGGATGCGGGTGTTCACGAACTCGTCGACCGCGAACCTGCCGCAGGGCATCACGTCGGCGGTACTCGATCAGGGCGACTGGCGGGGGCGTGTAGACGCCGACATCGCCGTGCTCGAGATGGACGAGGCGTTCGGTGCACTCATGTCGTCGACCTTCGAGGCCCGCGTGGTCACCCTGACGAACATCAACCTCGACGACATCGCTCGTTTCGAGTCATCCGACCGGGTCACACGTCTGCTTACGGCCATCGCGCTGCGGGCCCGTTCGGCCGTCGTCCTGAACGCGGACGACGCGTCGCTCGAGATCGTGGCAGCTTCGCTCACCGAGGCGGCGCCGGGAGTATCCATCCGGCGCTTCGGTGTTTCCGCAGACGTGATGGCGACGCATCCGCAGGGTCTGGGCTCGGTGCGCACTGCGAAGGAGCGTCTCGGCGAAGGACTCGGCACACGCGTCGAGACCGTGTCCGGCCGTGACGCCGTGATCGACATTGGCGGATCCCGCCAGGAGGTCACCCTCCCGGCGCGAGGCGTTCATTTCGCCGTCGATGCGGCGGCCGCATTCGAGACGGCGCGCGCGGTCATGGGCGACGCGTTCGATGCATCCCTCGCCGCTTCCACGCTGTCGACACTCGACCCGGTCTTCGGGCGCGGCGAGACGGTCGAGATCGCCGGACAGCAGATCGAGTGCGTCCTGGTCCAGAACACCGCGAGCTTTCAACTCAACATCGACGCGTTGCGGCCGGGACTCGAACGCGTGTTCGTCGGAATCGGCGACGAAGAAGAAGACACTTCCTGGTTGTGGACCGTGCGAACGCACGCGCTCGGCCGCGTCGATATCGTCGCCGGACCCAAGGCGGACGCCATGGCGAACCGGTTGGCCTACGACGGCGTGCCGTTCGACGCCGTCGACGTCGACCTCATCCGCGGGTTCGAGGCGTTTCTGGCGCTGCCGGCCCCGTCGACCGGTGTCAAGACCGTGGTCTTCACCTCACGCAGCATGCGCAAGATCCGCGGCCACTACGGACTGACCTCCGAAGAGGTCAAGAAGGCGGGCATCCGATGAGTGACGTGCTCTCGATCGTTTCCCTCTTTCCCGAGCGACTCAATATCCACGGCGATGCCGAGAGCGCCGACGTCCTTCGCGTTCGTGCTGGGTGGCGCGGGATCGAGGCGCGAGTCACGACGATCACCAGCGCCCAGGATGCCTCGGGTCTGCGTCCTGACGCGATCACCATCGGGGCGGGCTTCGATGCCGATGCGCCCGAGGTCCTCGCCGGGTTGCGCGAGATAGCGGACGAGCTGAACGCGTGGGTCGAGTCCGGAACCGTCCTGCTGGCGATCGGACTGGGCTGGGAGATGCTGTCGCGTTCGCTCGAGCTTGGCCGACCGGACCCGCTGTCGGGCATCGGTATCTTCACCGGTCGGAGCGTCGCGTCTGAGCGTCACGTCGGCCGGATCTCGGTCGACAGCGAATGGGGTGCGCTCACCGGCTACGAGTACCACCTGCGTGACTACGTGCTGGGCGAGGACGAACGCCCTCTCGGCACGGTGGCCTCCGGAACGGGAAATATCGGAACGGTCCAGAGCGGGGCTGCGCGCTTCGAGGGTGCCGTGCGGGGGACTGCCTATGGGACAGGCATCCGCGGTCCGGTTCTCGCGCGCAATCCCGTGTTCGCCGACCACCTGCTCGAGCTCGCGGCGGCCCATGCGGGACTGGCGCTCGCGAACGGGGCTCCGGCGGGTCCGTTAACGACAGCGGACGACCACGCCGCCAAAGCGAACGTGATCGTCCGTCGTGCACTCGGTCTGTCGGCCTGAGCGCAAAAGAACTGTTTAGGCCTCGACCAGACGAGCTGTCTCGTCGTGCCATGAGGTCGAGATGCTGCGGAGCTTGTCTTCGTACTTGCGGCCGTGGTGGGCGCAGAAGAGAAGCTCACTACCGTTGACCTCGGCGGCGATGTACGCCTGCGCTCCGCAGGAGTCGCAGCGGTCCGCGGCCGTCAGACGGTAGGCGATCGTGGCTTCTTCGGTGGGTGTCATGAGCGTGTTCATCGCAGTGCCTCCTCGTGATCGCCAATGTCTTGCAAGTCCTTCATACAACCACGGGTTTGTTACGGTGAGGGCCCGATTCGATGACATTTCGCTGACCGCGTACGGCGGCCCACGGACCCGGTATCGGTGCCCGTGTGTCGGCGGAGAAGGCGGCTTGCCCGCTTGTACGCTGGGAGATTGTGACGTCCGAGTATTCTGCGCATCATCTTCAAGTCCTCGAAGGGCTCGAAGCCGTGCGCAAACGGCCCGGCATGTACATCGGCTCGAACGGGTCGCCCGGGCTCATGCACTGCCTGTGGGAGATCATCGACAACGCGGTCGACGAGACCCTCGGCGGCAACGGCTCGAAGATCGATGTCGTCTTGCACGGTGACGGCAGCGTCGAGGTGCGCGACAAGGGACGAGGCATCCCGGTCGACGTCGAACCCCGTACCGGTCTGTCGGGTGTCGAGGTCGTCTTCACCAAGCTGCACGCCGGCGGCAAGTTCGGCGGCGGGTCGTATGCGGCGTCCGGCGGATTGCACGGTGTCGGCGCATCCGTCGTCAACGCCCTCTCGGAGCGTCTGGATGTCGAGGTCGATCGCGGCGGCAAGACCTGGGCGATGTCGTTCCACCGGGGCGAGCCCGGTCTGTTCGCAGACAAGGGAGAGCCGAGCCCGTCGGCCCCGTTCACGCCATTCGACGAGCGCAGCGAATTGCGGGTTGTCGGCAAGGCTCCCCGTGGAGTAACCGGCACACGCGTTCGTTACTGGGCCGACAAGCAGATCTTCACGCCCGACGCGGCATTCCAGGTCGACGAACTCGCAACGCGCGCCCGTCAGACCGCGTTCCTGGTCCCGGGACTCGAGATCGCGGTACGCGACGAGCGTGCCGGTGTCGAGCCGACGGATGTCTCCTACCGCTTCGATGGCGGAATCTCCGAGTTCGTCGAGTTCCTCGCACCGGATGCTCCGATCACGGACACCTGGCGACTGACCGGCACCGGGACCTTCACCGAGACGGTGCCGGTGCTGCAGGCATCCGGAACCATGGTCGCTACCGAGGTCGAGCGCACCTGCTCCGTCGACATCGCGCTGCGCTGGGGGACCGGCTACGAGACCGTCACCCGCTCGTTCGTCAACATCATCGCCACGCCCAAGGGCGGCACGCACCAGCAGGGTTTCGAGCAAGAAATACTGAAGGTGATGCGTCAGCAGGTCGAGGCGAATGCGCGGCGCCTGAAGGTCGGAAACGACAAGCTCGACAAGGATGACGCTTTGGCGGGCATGACCGCCGTCCTGACGGTGAGCCTTCCCGAACCGCAGTTCGAAGGACAGACGAAGGAGGTCCTCGGGACCCCCGCCGTTCGGCAGATCGTCGCACAGGTCGTGCGGAAAGAGCTTGGCGCGCTGTTCTCGTCGACGAAGCGCGACGACAAGGCGCAGACGTCGCTGCTGCTCGACAAGGTCGTCTCGGAAATGAAGGCGCGTCTGTCCGCCCGTGCCCACAAAGAGACGCAGCGGCGCAAGAACGCTCTCGAGTCCTCATCACTGCCGGCCAAGCTCGTGGACTGCCGATCGAACGACGTCGCCCAGTCAGAGCTCTTCATCGTCGAGGGTGACTCCGCGCTCGGCACCGCCAAGCTCGCGCGCAACAGCGAGTTCCAGGCCCTGCTTCCCATTCGCGGCAAGATCCTCAACGTCCAGAAGGCATCGATCAGCGACATGCTGAGCAACGCCGAGTGCGCGTCGATCATTCAGGTGATCGGTGCGGGATCCGGACGCTCGTTCGACCTCTCGCAGGCGCGCTACGGCAAGGTCATCCTGATGAGCGACGCCGATGTTGATGGCGCGCACATCCGCACGCTGCTGCTCACGCTCTTCTTCCGTTACATGCGCCCGCTCATCGAGGACGGCCGTGTGTTCGCCGCCGTGCCGCCGCTGCACCGCGTGATCGTGAAGCATCCCGGTACCAAGCCGAACGAGATGATCTACACGTACAGCGAGACAGAGCTCAACGCCCTGCTCGCCAAGCTCTCGAAAGCCGGCCGCACCTGGCAGGAGCCGATCCAGCGCTACAAGGGCCTGGGTGAGATGGACGCCGACCAGCTCGCGACGACGACGATGGATCGCGGCGGCCGGATGCTTCGCCGCGTGCGGATCGAGGATGCCGAGGCCGCTGAATCGGCTGGGCGTACCTTCGAGCTGCTCATGGGCAACGAGGTCGCCCCGCGGCGCGAGTTCATCATCGACTCGTCCGCACGCCTCGAGCGCGACCGCATCGACGCCTGACCCTTCCCGGTCGTAGGGCCTGAGTTCGGTCACTGAGCCTGTCGAAGTGACCAGTTGTGCCCAGGGCGTTCCGGTGCGCCCTTCGACAGGCTCAGGGAGCGTGGTGTATTCCGCCGGGGCTAGAGGGCGCGGCCGACCGAGCCGACGGGCGCGTCAAGCGGCTGACCCGAGGCATCTCGCTTCGCCCCGGGCTCCGGGAGCGTACGAGCCGAGCCATCCGTCCCGACCGCGCGCAGGGGAGTGGCACCCACCCACGCGAGCGTGAGCTCGTCCTCGCCCTTCAGGAACGCGTGTGCGCGCACACCGCCGGTCGCGCGACCCTTCGCAGGGAACTCCGCGAACTCCGAAACCTTGGCGCGACCCGCGTCGGTCCCCGGGAGTGCCCCGGCCGTGCCCGAGACGGTGACGACGACGGCCTCCGGCTCTCCGACCGAACCGAAGAAGATCGCGTTGGCCGATCCGATGTTCATGCCCGCCATGCCGCCTGCCGAAGCGCCCTGTGGACGCACCGATGACGCCGCGAAACGCAGCAGGCGCGCATCGTCCGACACGAAGACGAGTTCGGATTCGTCGGGCGCGGATGCCGCCCCCACAACGCCATCGCCGGGCTTGAGCGCGATGATCTCGATCTCGGGCTTGGGCGGCAGCGCGGACGGGATGATCCGCTTCACGACGCCCTGCCTGGTGCCGATAGCGAGAGGTGTGTCGATGTCGAGGCGGGTGAGCATCACGACCCGCTCCGCCTTGTCTGTGAGACCGAGGTAGTCGCGCAGGGCCACCCCCGCGGCGAGCTGGACGGATGCCGGGGGCACCGAGGGCAGGTCGACCGGGCTGAATCGCAGCATCCGCCCGCGGTTCGTGATCGCCCCGAGTTCGCCCCGTACCGTCGTGCGCACGTCGGTCAGCAGCGCGTCGTGCTTGCTGCGCCGCGTCGGCGAGACGATCTCGGTGCCCTCGGACAGATCCACGCGCACGGCGCGGCCGGTCGTCGACAGGACGACGATCGTCGGCGCATCCACGATCTCGAGGATCGGCGCGTTGCGAGACGGACGCGCGACGGCGGGCGCGGCGTTCGTGAGGAGCGTCCGGCGCGGAGTGCCGAGCTTCTCGGCGATCGCGTCGAGTTCGGTGGCGACCTGCTTGCGCAGCAGGGCGTCGCTTCCGAGCAGCTCTTCCAGTTGCGCGATCTCGGCGAGCAGTTGGTCGCGCTCGGCCTCGAGTTCGATACGCGAGAACTTCGTCAGGCGGCGCAGGCGCAATTCGAGGATGTACTCGGCCTGGAGCTGACTGAGGTCGAACACCTCCATCAGCCGGGTGCGCGCCTGCTCGCCATCATCGGATGCCCGGATGACCTGGATGACCTCGTCGATGTCGAGGATCGCGATCAGCAAGCCGTCGACGAGGTGCAGACGCTCGCGGCGACGATCGAGTCGGTAGCGGCTGCGGCGGGTGACCACCGAGAGACGGTGGTCGACGTATACGCGCAACAACTCGCGAAGGCCCAGAGTGCGGGGCTGCCCCTCCACGAGGGCGACGTTGTTGATGCTGAACGAGTCCTCGAGCGGCGTCAGCCGGTACAGCTGATCGAGCACGGCCTGCGGGTCGAATCCGGTCTTGATGCCGATCACGAGGCGCGTGCCGTGTGTGCGGTCGGTCAGATCGGCGACGTCGCTGATGCCCTGCAGCTTCTTCGACTGAACAGCATCCTTGATCTTCTCGATCACGCGCTCGGGACCGACGAGGTAGGGCAGCTCCGTGACGACGATGCCCGTCTTGCGGGGACCGAGGCTCTCGATCGAGGTCTTGGCTCGGGTTTTGAACGATCCCCGGCCGGTCTCGTAGGCGTCACGGACGCCCTCGAGGCCGACGATGACACCACCGGATGGCAGATCCGGCCCGGGCACGTAGGCCATCAGGTCGTCGAGCGTCGCGTCGGGGTTCTCGAGCAGATGAATGGCCGCGCCGACGACCTCGATGAGGTTGTGCGGCGCCATGTTCGTGGCCATGCCGACGGCGATGCCGCTCGCGCCGTTGACCAAGAGGTTCGGGTACGCCGCGGGCAGAACCTCGGGCTGCTGGAACTGGTTGTCGTAGTTCGGGATGAAATCGACGACGTCTTCATCGAGGCCCTCGGCCATAGCGAGCGCCGCGGGTGCGAGGCGCGCCTCCGTGTACCGGGATGCCGCGGGCCCGTCATCGAGCGAGCCGAAGTTTCCGTGCCCGTCGACCATGGGCACGCGCTGCGAGAACGGTTGAGCGAGACGCACGAGAGCGTCGTAGATGGGCGCGTCGCCGTGAGGATGGAGCTTTCCCATGACTTCGCCGACGACGCGTGCGCTCTTGACATGTCCACGGTCGGGACGAAGCCCCATCTCGGACATCTGGTACACGATGCGGCGCTGGACCGGCTTCATGCCGTCGCGCGCGTCGGGCAGTGCCCGCGAGTAGATCACCGAATAGGCGTACTCGAGAAAAGATCCCTGCATTTCGCTGGAGACGTCGACATCTTCGATGCGCTCGGCAGGGGGCTCGGAAACAGGTGCGGGCATGGGGTCCTTCGGGCGAGAACGAGGGCCGTTGGCACGTGTGCGAGACTGGCCCCGATGTCTCTTATGCTACCGGCGGAGCCCGCTCACGCCCGGAGCCTCACCGCTCTGGTGCCGGATGTGGTGGCCTCGCTCACGTCCTCGTCGGGGACCGCGACGCTGCCGTCCGCACGCAGCGCGATCATGGTCGTGATCGATGGTCTCGGAGCCGCGAACCTGGCTGCGCGCGCCGGTCACGGCCGGTTTCTGACATCGGCGATGCGCAAGAAAGATGTCGCGCGTTCCGTCTTCCCGACCACCACCGCCGCCGCGTTGACGAGCCTCATGACCGGGAGCGACCCGGGGGCGCACGGCATCGTGGGATATCGCGTCCGCGTGCCCGGGACGGACGTGCTCGCGAACCAGCTGACGGGCTGGGAGTCCGATGGTCTCGATCCCGCCGTGTGGCAGCGCCGGCCGACGTTGTTCGAGACCGCGGCATCCGTCGGCGTCGAGGGCTTCGTCGTCAGTCGTGAAGAGTACCGCCACTCGGGATTCACGCGTGCGGCCTTCCGCGGCTCGACCTTCGACTCTGCGGCGTCGTTCGCCGACAGGCTCGCGCTCGCCCTCGAACACGCCACAGCAGGCGAAAACCGTCTCGTGTACGCCTACGCACCCGAGCTCGATTCGGCGGGACACCGGTACGGATGGGAGTCCGACGAGTGGATCGCGGCACTCGAGGAAGCGGATGGCGCGGTTCGTTCGCTCGCGTCAGGCCTGCCCGCCGACATCGGCGTGCTGGTCACGGCCGACCACGGGATGGTCGACGTACCCCGTACCGGTCACATTCTGCTGCGGGAGGGCGATGACCTGGTCGACGGCGTCGCCGCCATCGCCGGAGAGCCGCGGATGCTGCATCTCTACGCCGAGCCTGGCCACGAAGAATCAATGCTCGAGCGTTGGCGCGCCTCGGAGTCGAGTCGATCGTGGGTGTTCTCGCGCGACGAGGCCGTTGCGGCGGGACTCTTCGGCGAGGTCGACGCCGGGGTGCTGCCGCGGATCGGCGACGTGCTCGTCGCGGCGCGAGGTCGAGTGGCCTACTACGACGACCGACTCACGGATAAGGCGTCGCAGAGGATGATCGGGCAGCACGGTTCGCTGACATCGGCGGAAAGGATCGTCCCGCTCATCCGGCTCGGTGCGTACGCCCCGAACTGACCGACCTGATCTTCTTACTGGTCGCCGTCGCCGCGCGCGCCGAAGACGATCTCGTCCCACGACGGCATCGCATTGCGACCGCGTCGGCGACCCTGAGCGTCGGCGACGACCGTGTCTTCGCGCGGCTCGGCCGGGGCTGATTCGTCGTAACCGGGTTCGAGCGCGTCGAAGAGCGCGACGGGAGCGGCAGGAGCCGCGTTCTCTTCGGCCATCCCCGGAGCGCTCTCGCGCTGTCCGCGTCGACGCCGGAGCGCCTCGAGCAGGTCCGCGGTCTCGGCACTCGTGTTCGAAGTCTCGGTAGCGCGATTGACGGCAGCCTCGGAGGCCGCGGGGGCAGCGGACGGATCGAGGTCGCGACGGGGACCAAACGCGCCACTGTCGAACCGGGTGTCGTCCTTCATCGAGGGGGCGGAGTCGAGCGCGCGCAGCCGCGGGATCAGACCCTCGGGCAGGGATCCCTGACGGGAGAGCTGTTGGGCGTCCGCGTTGAGAGGCGAGAGAGCGCTACGCCGCGGATCAAAGGTCCAGCGGGCGTCGTGCTCGATATCCCCGACCTGGAACTGCAGTTTGACGATCCACCCTGACGGATCTTTCCAGCTCGACCAGCGCTCGCCTGCGGCGGCGACCTCGGCGAGCTTCGCCCGCATCGCGGCGCCGAACGTGGGCTGCGCCTCGGCATCGTCGACCGCGCCCAGCAGAACGGGCACAGCGAGGGCGAGACCGACGATGTGCTCGCGCTCCGCGAGAACGGGGCCTTCGTAGCGAATGACATCTTCGAGTCGAGCGCCGAGAAGCTGCGCCACCTCCTGCGCCGACAAACCCGAGCGAATCTGCGCCTGGATCTCGCGCGGGCTGGGTCGTGCGGCGCCCGATTCCGGCGCTGATTGGGCGCGACGAACCTCAGCGCGTAGGACATCATCGATCACCAGGGCGAATGTCTCGCCCGAGTCCGTCGCTACGATCAGTCGCTCATCCTCGGTGCGGATGACCTTGAGCTCTTTCATGCGACACGCCTTCTTCCGCGTTTCCGGTTCCGCCATCGTTACACGCGTGCGGGGTGGTCCCGGGAATATCCAGCGCGCGCCGCCCGTTTGCCTCCGAGCGGATGTCGAATCGCAGCATTTGCTAAATGCTCTGCGGTGATGCAAACTAGCGCCGCCTGTTCGGCACCGCTCCACTGCACGCAATGAAAGAAGTGACCTAAACCCCATGGCTACGGACTACGACGCTCCCCGCAAGACCGACGACGACAGTGAGTCGATCGAGGCCCTGAAGGAGCGCGTTCCCGACAAGCTTTCCGGTGCCGTCGATGTCGAGGATGCCGACAACCCCTCGGGCTTCGAATTGCCGGGCGCCGACCTCTCGGACCTCGAGTTGGACGTCGTCGTGTTGCCGCCTCAGGAGGACGAGTTCACCTGCGTGAACTGCTTCCTGGTGAAGCACCGCTCACAGGTCGATCACGAAGACTCGGTCGGACTCATCTGCCGCGACTGCGCGTAATCACGCGCCCGGTTGATCGCCGCCGCGAGGCGGTCGGGGGTGCGGGTCGAGATGACCCACGAGACGACAGGGTCGTCCGGATCCTCGAGCGGGATGACCACGAGTCCGTCGATCCCGCCCCGGATGACGAGCCACGAATCGCGGTCGAGTCCCGGTCCGCGAGCGTTTCGCGCTTCGTCGCCCAAGAAGGCGACCGGGGCACCGAGCCACTCGACCCCGATGCGCGCACGCCCGGCGCGGAGCACACCCTCGCGCACCTCGACGACGGGCGATAGGGCGACGAGCGCGGCGATGATCAGTGCCCCGACGGCGGCACCGGTGATAAGCGCGAGCGTCGGGTCGAGCGGTGCGAGAACGAGCGCCGCCATCGGACCGACGACCGCGGCGGACACCAAAATCAGTAGCGAGGGCGTGAGCCGCTCGCGATACTCCGTACGTTGCTTCTGCATTACCCTCGATGAGTGACCGATTCCGTGGACGTTCTCATTATCGCTCCAGAACCTCCGACCTACGCTCACCCCGGTGACGCCGGCGCCGATCTGGTCTCTGCTGATTCGCTTCGATTGGCCCCTGGCCAGCGTGCCCTCGTCGGAACGGGCGTCTCGATCGCGTTGCCCGACGGTTATGTCGCCTTTGTCGTGCCGCGCAGCGGCCTGGCTACCAAGCACGGCATCACGATCGTCAATTCCCCGGGCACGGTCGATGCCGGATACCGGGGCGAGATCAAGGTGACTCTGTTGAACACGGATGCTTCCGAGCCCTACGACATCGCCGTGGGCGACCGCATCGCACAGCTCATCGTCATGCCTGTGAGTCGGGCGAACTTCATCCCGGTCGAGACACTCCCCGAGAGTGTCCGCGGCGAAGGCGGGTTCGGTTCCACCGGCTACCAGGCACCTCAAGCACAGGAGGTCGGCGCATGAGCGACGACGGCACGACCGCAGACCCGGCGGCCAAGTCCGCACCCGCCGACCGTGCGACCGGCGGCCCATTCGACGAATCCGAAGCGAATCCCGTTCGCCCGTACATCGACCTGGGTGGCATCAAGGTGCTGCCGCGCGAGGGTTTGAACCTGCGTCTCGAGATCGAAGAGCAGTCCAAGCGCATCGTCGCGGTCGGGCTCGATTACGCCGGATCGACGTTGCAGGTGCAGCCGTTTGCGGCGCCCCGCACCGGCGGCCTGTGGCACGAGACCCGTGCGCAGATCCGCGAGCAGGTTCGCCAGCAGGGTGGGCGTGTCGAGGAGCGCGAAGGTCCGCTCGGCCCTGAATTGCTAGCCGAAGTGCCCGTCATCGCCGGCGCGGAGGGAACGTCGGGCAAGCGCCTGGCGCGGTTCGTGGGTGTGGATGGGCCTCGGTGGTTCTTGCGCGGCGTGATCGGCGGGGCCGGTGCATCCGATATCGAGGCAGCGGCGCAGGTCGAGGACCTCTTCCGGTCCATCGTCGTCGTCCGTGGCGGAACGCCGATGCCGCCGCGCGAGTTCATTCCGCTGAAGATGCCCGCGACCCCGGGTTCGGCGTGACCGACCCGCAGTCCGCACCACGGGATCCTGCTTCGGGCGGGGATCCCGCGCTGACGACGCCGCCGCCGGCTTCGGAGGCGCTCGGCTCAGCCCTCGCCGGGGCCGCACGTCGCGCCGGCCTCGACCCGAGCGCAGACCGATCGACCGGCCATGTGGTGTGGCATGCGATGGGCGGATGGCGGGGGATCGTCGAAGCCGTCGTTCCCGGCGTGGTGTTCATTGCCGTCTACACACTGACGATGGATGCCGAGACGGGCGACGGTGACCTGTTCTGGTCTCTCGGCCTCTCCGTCGGGATCGCGGCTCTCTTCACGATTGCGCGGCTCTTCGCGCGCCAGCCCGTGACCTCCGCCGTCAGTGGCCTGCTCGCGGTCGTGGTTGCGGCGGCGTTCGCGATCTTCACGGGCGAGGCGAGCAACAACTTCATCCCGGGCTTCATCACGAACGCGCTCTACGGCGCGGCCTTCTTGATTTCGGCATTCGCGGGATGGTCGATCATCGGCCTTGCCGTCGGGTTCCTGATGGGGGAGGGTACGGCCTGGCGGCGCGACCGCCGCAAGCGGCGCGCTTTCTTCTGGCTCGCCATCGCATGGGCAGCACTTTTTGCCGCGCGTCTGCTCGTGCAGTTCCCGCTATACCTCGCTGACAACGTCGCGGCTCTCGGCACGCTCAAGCTCGTCATGGGCATTCCCCTGTTTGCGCCGCTCCTCGCAGTGAGCTATCTGGTCGTGCGAGCGCTCTATCCACCCGCGCCGAAAGAAGACGTCTCCGAGCCCGTGTGACACAGGGGTTCGCGCCGCAGTCGGTGGTACGATTTATCTCGACATCAAGATAAATCGACCCCCTTCCCCCTTGTCGCTCAGCGGCGCACACTGGTAAGGGTCGCCTTGCTAGCCCCGCCCGGAACGCCCCGGGAAGATGGAGGCCGGTGAGTGGTCAGCTACCTGAAGGAGACGGCATCGTGGCATCGGTCAACAGCTTCGGAGCGCAAAGCACTCTGACGGTCGGGGGAACCGACTACGAGATCTTCCGGCTCGACGCGGTCGAGGGGTACGACAAGCTCCCGTTCAGCCTGAAGGTGCTGCTCGAGAACCTGCTTCGCACCGAGGACGGTGCGAACGTCACGCGTGCGCAGATCGAAGCGCTCGGATCGTGGGACGCCGCGGCCGAGCCCGACACCGAGATCCAGTTCACGCCCGCTCGCGTCGTGATGCAGGACTTCACGGGTGTGCCCTGCATCGTCGACCTCGCCACCATGCGTGAGGCCGTCACGACGCTCGGCGGAAACCCCGACAAGATCAACCCGCTCTCGCCCGCCGAGATGGTCATCGACCACTCGGTCATCGCCGACCTCTTCGGCTCCGAGAACGCGCTGGAGCGCAACGTCGAGATCGAGTACGAGCGCAACGGTGAGCGTTACCAGTTCCTCCGCTGGGGCCAGACGGCGTTCCACGACTTCAAGGTCGTTCCTCCCGGAACCGGAATCGTCCACCAGGTCAACATCGAGCACCTCGCCAAGGTCATCTACGACCGCACGGTCGATGGCGTGCTGCGCGCCTACCCCGACACCTGTGTCGGTACGGACTCCCACACCACGATGGTCAACGGCCTGGGCGTGCTCGGCTGGGGTGTCGGTGGCATCGAGGCCGAGGCCGCGATGCTGGGGCAGCCCGTGTCGATGCTGATCCCGCGCGTCGTCGGCTTCAAGCTCACCGGCGAGATCCCGGCCGGCGTGACGGCGACGGACGTCGTCCTCACGATCACCGACATGCTGCGCAAGCACGGTGTCGTCGGCAAGTTCGTCGAGTTCTACGGCGACGGTGTCGGCTCGGTACCGCTCGCCAACCGCGCCACCATCGGAAACATGAGCCCGGAGTTCGGTTCCACCGCGGCGATATTCCCGATCGACGACGTCACGATCGAGTACCTGCGCCTGACCGGCCGCGACGAGCAGGCGGTCGCCCTGGTCGAGGCCTACGCCAAGGAGCAGACGCTCTGGCACGACGCGTCCCGCGAGCCCGCGTTCAGCGAGTACATGGAACTCGACCTGTCGACGGTGGTCCCCTCGATCGCCGGCCCCAAGCGCCCGCAGGACCGCATCCTGCTCTCGGAGTCGAAGGCGCAGTTCCAGAAGGACATCCTCAACTACGCGACCGCCTCGACCTCCGAGTCGATCGTCGACCTCGAGTCACAGGGCTCGTTCCCGGCCTCCGACCCGGGCGGGGCTCCGGGCGAAGAAGAGACCGAGACGCACGACGTGCACATCTCCAGCGGGGGTCAGCACGCCGCGTCCAACCCGGTTCGCATCACGCCCGCCGAGGGCTCGCCCTACATGATCGACAACGGTGCTGTCACTCTCGCGGCGATCACGTCGTGCACCAACACGTCCAACCCGTCGGTCATGATCGCCGCGGGGCTCCTCGCACAGAAGGCTGTCGAAAAGGGCCTGAAGAGCAAGCCGTGGGTGAAGACCACGCTCGGCCCCGGGTCGAAGGTTGTGACCGACTACTACGAGAAGTCCGGACTCGACAAGTCGCTCGAGGCGCTGGGTTTCTACACCGTCGGCTATGGCTGCACGATCTGTATCGGCAACTCGGGCCCACTCATCGAAGAGGTCTCGGCCGCGATCAACGACCACGACCTGGCCGTCACCGCCGTCCTGTCGGGCAACCGCAACTTCGAGGGCCGCATCAGCCCCGACGTGAAGATGAACTACCTCGCGTCGCCGCCGCTGGTCGTGGCGTACGCCCTGGCCGGTTCGATGAACTTCGACTTCGAGACCGACGCCCTCGGCAAGGACTCGTCGGGTCAGGACGTCTTCCTGAAGGACATCTGGCCCGCACCCGACGAGGTGCAGGAGGTCATCGACCACTCGATCTCGCGCGAGCAGTTCATCACGCAGTATGCGACGGTCTTCGAAGGCGACGAGCGCTGGAAGAACCTGCCGACGCCGACCGGCCCCGTGTTCGAATGGGACGAGGACTCGACGTACGTTCGCAAGGCGCCGTACTTCGATGGCATGACGATGGAGCTGACCCCGGTCAGCGACATCCAGGGTGCTCGTGTCATGGCGACCCTCGGCGACTCGGTCACGACCGACCACATCAGCCCGGCCGGAAACATCAAGATCGGAACGCCGGCCGCGAAGTACCTCGAGCAGCACGGTGTGCGCCAGAAGGACTTCAACTCGTACGGCTCGCGTCGTGGCAACCACGAGGTCATGATCCGCGGCACGTTCGCGAACATCCGTCTGAAGAACGCGCTCGTCAGCGCCGTCAACGATGGCGCGGTCGTCGAGGGCGGTTACACCCGTGACTTCACGCAGCCCGGCGGCCCGCAGTCGTTCATCTACGACGCCAGCGAGAACTACGCCGCTCAGGGCACGCCCCTGGTGATCTTCGGCGGCAAGGAGTACGGGTCCGGTTCGTCGCGTGACTGGGCGGCCAAGGGCACGAGCCTGCTGGGTGTCAAGGCCGTCATTACCGAGAGCTTCGAGCGGATCCACCGCTCGAACTTGATCGGAATGGGCGTCGTTCCCCTGCAGTTCCCCGCGGGGGAGAGCTGGGAGTCGCTGGGGCTCGACGGCACCGAGATCGTCTCGATCACCGGGCTCGAGAAGCTGAACGAGGGCGTTACGCCCAAGACGGTCACCGTCACGGCGACTCCGAGCGAATTCTCGGCCGAGGGCAAGGCGACAGTCGAGTTCGAGGCCGTCGTCCGCATCGATACCCCCGCTGAGGCCGACTACTACCGCAATGGCGGCATCCTCCAGTACGTGCTGCGTTCGCTGGTCTGACCGGCGCATCCGGCGAGCGGCGGGCCGGCGATCCGCCAGCGTCCCGTCCGCTCGCCGGGCACCGAGCTAGACTTTCGAGAGGGCCGCGCACGCCCGCGAAGGGAGTGGCATGGGTCTGTTGGAGACGATTTCGAGTCCGCGCGATCTCGACGCGCTCACGGTCGAACAGCTCGCCGAACTCTCGGCCGAGATCCGCACGTTCCTCATCGAGAACGTGTCCCGGACGGGTGGGCACCTCGGTCCGAACCTGGGCGTCGTTGAGTTGACCGTTGCGCTGCACCGCGTCTTCGATTCGCCGAACGACCCGATCATCTTCGACACGGGCCACCAGTCCTACGTGCACAAGCTGCTCACCGGGCGCCAGGATTTCGACGGGCTTCGCACCCGTGGCGGCCTCGCCGGTTACCCGCAGAGGTCCGAGAGCGAGCACGATGTCGTCGAATCGTCCCACGCCTCGAGCTCACTCAGCTGGGCCGACGGCGTCTCGCGGGCTCTGACGCGCACGGGTCGCCGCGACCGTCATGTCGTCGCCGTCGTCGGCGATGGTGCCCTGACGGGCGGCATGACGTGGGAGGCGCTCAACAACATCTCCGACGACAACGATCGCAACCTGGTGATCATCGTCAACGACAACGGTCGCTCGTATGCGCCGACGATCGGCGGCATGGCGCGATATCTGAATCGCGTTCGCACCAACGAGGCATACCAGACGCTGTACCGCTCGTCCGGGTCGTTCTTCTCCCGTCTTGGCCCCGCGGGTCGCGCTATGTACCGCGGTCTCCGTGGCGGTGCGCACGGCTTCCTCTCGCGGTTCGCCAACAACGCGGCGCTGTACTCGAATCTCGACATCAAGTACCTCGGCCCGGTCGACGGGCACGACCTCGAGACCCTCATCGAGACTTTGCGTCTCGCGAAGGAGTACGGCGCGCCGGTCATCGTCCACGCGATCACCGAAAAGGGGCAGGGCTTCGAGCCTGCTCGCAACGACGAGGCTGACCAGTTCCACGCGGTGGGTCGTATCGACCCGCTGACGGGTGTGACGCTCGGTGGCGAAGCCGCGACGGCGTGGACGGATGTCTTCTCCGACCAGCTGGTCAAGATCGGCGACGAGCGCGAAGACGTCATCGCGATGACGGCGGCGATGCTCCGCCCGGTCGGGCTGCTGCCGTTCGCTCAGAAGTATCCCGATCGTGTCTACGACGTCGGCATTGCCGAGCAGCACGCCGTCGCCTCGGCGGCGGGGCTCGCGTACGGCGGGTTGCACCCGGTGGTTGCGATCTACGCAACGTTCATGAACCGCGCGTTCGATCAGGTGATGATGGATGTCGGCCTGCACCGTGCGGGCGTGACCTTCGTGCTCGACCGGGCCGGCGTGACGGGCCCCGACGGCCCGAGCCACCACGGCATCTGGGATCTGGCGATGCTGCAGCTCGTGCCGCATATCCGCATTGCCGCCCCGCGAGACGCCGCGCGGCTGCGCGAAACGCTCGACGAGGCCGTTGCGGTCGACGACGCCCCCACGGTCGTGCGCTTTCCGAAGGGTGAGGTCGGAGCGGACCTGCCCGCCCTCGAGCGGCTGGCCGATGGGACGGATGTCCTCGCGCGCGGCGCGAGCGAAGATGTTCTGCTCGTGGGTATCGGACCCATGGCGCACATCGCGATGGACGTCGCCGAGCGTTTGGCGGCTCAGGGCATCGGGGCGACGGTGATCGATCCGCGCTGGGTCGTCCCCGTTACGCCGTCCGTTGTCGAATTCGCGTCCCGCCACCGCCTCGTCATCACGATCGAGGACGGCATCCGCGTCGGCGGTATCGGTACTCGGATTCGCCAGGTGCTGCGTGAGGCCGGGGTGGACACCGCGGTCGACGAGCTCGGTCTGCCCGACGAGTTCATCCCGCACGCATCCCGCGCTCAGATCCTGGCCGATGCGGGGCTCACCGCACCGAAGATCGCCCAGGACGTCGTGTCCCAGGTGCTCGGCACGCGAATCCCCGTGGCGCGCCAGCCCGACGAGCAGCCGGTGTGGCTCAGCGACGTTCGTCTGCGCGAGCGGGACGACACGCGCGGCGCCTGATCCGCCATTGCGTACAGCTGGTCGCTTCGACAAGCTCAGCGACCGTGCGGCCGCTCACGCTCCCTGAGCCTGTCGAAGCGAGCTGCCGGCCCCATGACGAAGAGGGCCCGAACTGCACGGTTCGAGCCCTCTCCGTTTCCGCGATTAGCGCGAGCCGATGCCGCGGATGGGCGGCTCGTGGAATGTCGCACCGAACGCGTTCTCGGAGGCCCCGACCCGATCCAGGTAGGGCGAGGCTCCACCGTCGATGAAGGGCCAGGCGGCACCCAGGATCAGACACAGGTCGATGTCTTCGACCTCGGGCACGACGCCCTCATCGAGCATGATCTTCATCTCCTGCGCGAGCCCGTTCTGCACCCGGTTCAGGATCTCTACCTCGGAGACCGGAGAGGACGCCGTGACGAGCACCTTCTGGGCGGCCTTCGTCCAACCCGTGACCTTGCCGTTCTTGTCTTTCTCCACGACCTCGGGCAGCGCGGCGAGCTGGTGGAAGTTCTCCGAAGCGAAGTAGCGGTCCGGGAAGGCTGCAGCCATCGTGTCCTGTACGTGGGCAGCGACCTTCCATCCGACCAGGTCGATCAGCTGGAACGGCGACATCGGCAGGCCGAGGGGCGCGAACGCCTTCTCGACCGTGAGCAGAGGCGTTCCCTCGTACACGGCGCGTGCGGCCTCACCCATGACCTTCGCGAGGAGTCGGTTGACGACGAAGCCGGGCGCGTCCGCGGTGAGCACCGCGTTCTTGCCGAGGCCCTTCGCCACGACGAAAGCGGTCGAGAGCGCAGCATCCGTGGTCGCGTCGATCCGGACGATCTCGATGAGCGGCATGACAGCGACCGGGTTGAAGAAGTGGAACCCGACCAACCGCTCCGGATGCTCCAGCTTCGACCCGATCTCGGCGACCGACAGCGACGAGGTGTTGGTCGCGAGGATCGCGTCGTCGGCGACGACGGCCTCGATCTCGGCGAACACCTGCTGCTTGACGCCGACCTCTTCGAAGACCGCCTCGATCACGAAGTCGCAGTCGGCGTACTCGGATTTGTCGGTCGTGCCGCGCACCAGGCTCCGCAGCTTGTTCGCTGCGTCGCCGTCCAGCCGACCCTTCGCCTCGAGCTTGCCGATCTCGTCGTGGATGTGTGCCACGCCCTTGTCGACGCGAGCCTGGTCGAGGTCGGTGATCAGAACCGGGACCTGAAGCTTGCGCACGAAGAGCAGTGCGAACTGGCTCGCCATCAGGCCGGCGCCGATGATGCCGACCTTGGTGACGGGCTTTGCGAGCGCCTTGTCCGGTGCCCCGACGGGACGCTTCGCGCGCTTCTGCACGAGATCGAACGCGTACATCGACGCCGCGAACTGGTCGCCCGCGATCAGGTCGGCCAGAGCCTCGTCTTCGCGCGCGAACCCCTCGGCCTTGGTGCCGGACTTCGCCTTGTCGAGCAGATCGAGGGCGACGTAGGGCGAGCGGGGCACGGTGCCGATGCGGCTCTCGAGCATGTTGCGCGCCATCTTGATGGCGATCGGCCACTTGGTGAGCCGCTCCATCTTGCCCGGCTCGTTCTTGCGCGAGACCTTGACCGAGCCAGAAAGCACGCCGTCGGCCCAGCGAAGGGAGCTTTCGAGGTAGCTGGATGCCGGGAAGATCGCATCCATGATCCCGAGATCGAACGCCTGCTGCGGCTTGAGCATGCGGTTCTGCTTGAGCGGGTTGGAGATGACGACCTCGAGGGCGTTCTCGATACCGATCAGGTTCGGGAGCAGGTACGCGCCACCCCATCCGGGAATCAGGCCGAGGAACACCTCGGGCAGCGCGATCGCTGCGGCCGAGGCATCCACGGTCCGATACGTCGAGTTGAGCGCGATCTCGAGTCCGCCGCCGAGCGCGAGCCCGTTGACGAATGCGAAGCTCGGCACTCCGAGCTCGGACAGGCGTCCGAGGGTCTGGTGCCCCCGCTGAGCGATCAGCAGGGCGATCTCACGCGACGGGAGCTTCGAGACCTCGGACAGGTCTGCGCCGGCTGCCAGGATGTAGGACTTGCCGGTGATGCCGACGGCCTGGATCTCACCGTCTGCCGCACGCTTCGCGAGACCGGAGAGGGTCTCGTCGAGCGCGGCCAGAGTAGCGGGTCCCAGGGTGTTGGGTCGGGTGTGATCGCGGCCGTTGTCGAGCGTGATCAGGGCAAGCACCTTGCCGCTGGCCAGGCGCACGTCGCGGACGATGGAGCGCGTGACGACCTCGTCGGCGCTGAGCGCCTCGAGGGGGGAGAAATCGATCGAGTCGTAGTTGGTCATTCCGATCACTTCCGCTTCTTGCCGTCGTAGAAGGGGTTCTCCCAGATGACGGACCCACCCTGTCCGAGCCCCACGCACATGGCCGTCAGGCCGTATCGCACGTCGGGACGCGTCTTGAATTGCGCGGCGAGCTGGATCATGAGGCGGACACCGGATGCCGCGAGCGGGTGTCCGACCGCGATCGCACCACCCCAGGGGTTCACGCGCGGGTCGTCGTCCGCGACGCCGAAGTGATCGAGGAGCGAGAGGACCTGGATGGCGAAGGCCTCGTTCAATTCGAACAGGCCGATGTCGTCGATCGTCAGCCCGGCCTTCTTGAGCGCCTTCTCGGTCGAGGGGACCGGCCCGATGCCCATGATTTCGGGCTGCACGCCGGCGAAAGCGAAAGACACGAGCTTCATCTTGGGCTCGAGGCCGAGTTCCTTCGCGGCCGCACCGCCCGCGAGCAGGCTCACGGTCGCGCCATCCGTCAGGGGGGATGCCGTCCCGGCCGTGACGCGGCCGTGGGGACGGAAGGGGGTCTTCAGGGCGGCGAGCCCCTCCATCGTGGTCTCGGGACGACGTCCCTCGTCCTCGGTTGCGAGGCCCCATGCTCCGTCCGCGTTCTTGATGGCGACGGGAATGAGGTCGGGCTGGATGACGCCGGCGTCGTATGCCGCCTGTACCTTGTGCTGGCTCAACATTCCGAAACGGTCCGCGCGCTCTTTGGTGAGGTGCGGGAAGCGATCGTGGATACGCTCGGCGGTCACACCCATGTTGAGCGCGTCTGCCGACACAAGCTTCTCCGTGAGGAACCTCGGGTTCGGGTCGGCGCCGATACCGAGGGGGTGACGGCCCATGTGCTCGACTCCACCCGCGATCGCGAGGTCGTACATACCGATGCCGATGCCACCCGCGAGCGTCGTGACGCTCGTCATCGCCCCCGCACACATGCGGTCGATCGCGAATCCGGGTACCGACTGCGGTAGGCCCGCGAGAATCGCGGCGGAACGACCGAGTGTCAGCCCCTGGTCGCCCTGCTGGGTGGTGGCCGCGATGGCCACGTCGTCGATGCGCTCACCCGGTACGTCGGGGTTGCGCTCCATCAGACCGATCATCGCCTTCACGATGAGGTCGTCGGCGCGAGTATTCCAGTACATGCCCTTTTCGCCGGCGCGCCCAAACGGGGTACGCACACCATCGACGAAATAGACGTCCGAGTTCACGGCCACACTGCCTCCAGATTTGGGGTTTTCTTCAGCCTACGAACGTGCCCGAGGCGACCCGAATCGGTTGGTCCGAATCTACGAAGCGTCTTCCTCAGGCTCCGCGGGCGGTTGTGCCGCAGCAACAAAGGCTTCGGCAATAGCCTGTGCAGTCTCTTCAACTTGCCAGGCGCGCGCGCCCAGCGCCCGGAGCGCCGAACCGATGTTTTCCGCGTCGGCGGGGTCCGGCGGCGTCCAGGCGACGCGGCGCAGCAAATCGGGCGTCAGCAGGTTCTCGACGGGCATCCCGAGTTCGGTTGCGATCTCCTCGACCGCGGGACGCGCGGCCTTGAGTCGGGCGTCGGCCTCGGGGTTCCGATCGGCCCACGCGCGCGGGGGAGGAGGCCCTTCGCCGGGCACCCGTTCAACCGGCAGTACGGACTCGGCGCGGCCACGTTCGAAAGCAGCCCACCAACGGTCGAGCTGGTTGCGGCTCGCGCGGCCCGTGAACTCTTTCAGAGCCGCCAACGCCTGCTTGGTGGACGGATCGGCGATGACGGCGGCCACGATCGAGCGATCCGGCAGAAGGCGTCCGGGGGAGGTGTCTACCTCTTGCGCGTAATCTTCACGGGCCTGCCACAGTTCGCGCGCCACGGCGAGCGAACGCCGACCACGTACGGTGTGCAGCCCGCTGAGGCGGCGCCACGGATCTTCGCGCGGTGGGCGCGCGGGACGATCGAGGACCGCCTGGAACTCTTCTTCCGCAATCGCGGTCTTGCCCTGCTCGGCCAGCTCCGCCACGAGGGCATCCCGGACATCGATCAGGTGAAGCACATCCAGTGCCGCGTACTCGAGCCACGTCTCGGGAAGAGGCCTCGTCGACCAGTCTGCCGCCGAGTGCGCCTTCGCCAGGGTGATGCCGAGAACGTCCTCGACGACGGCGCCGAGACCGACCCGCTCGCGCCCGAGCAGGCGGGACGCCAGCTCGGTGTCGAAGATGCGGGGCGGCACGAGTTCTGCCTCGCGCAGCGAGGGGAGGTCCTGGCTCGCGGCGTGCAGCACCCACTCCTCGGAACCGATGGCATCCTGCAACGGCGAGAGATCACCGACGGCGGGCGGATCGATCAGGTGCAGTCCGCCATCCCGGCGGAAGACCTGAATCAGGTAGGCGCGCTGTGAGTATCGAAACCCCGATGCCCGCTCAACGTCGACCGCCACCGGCCCGTGACCCTGCGCGAGCATTGCGGATGCCTCGGCGAGACCCTCGGGTGTGTCGATCACACGGTGAACGGAGGGCGTTGGGGTGCTTACACTCACCGGTTCAGTCACGTGCCGCCCTGTCGTTCGCGGCGAATCTGTGTGCCGCGAGAAGTTCGATGTTCTCCGAGCCCGGAGGTAGGCCCGCAAGCATGCAGAGTAGCTCAGCCCACGCTTCGATGTGCGCGGTGAGGTCGCCGGGTTCGGGTGACCACGACGCGCGCAACTCGATCTGAGCCCCGTCGCCCTCGTCTTCCAGCCCGCCGAACCCCTTGGACAGGATCTTCGTGGCGGTACCGGATGCCGCCGCGTAACGCGCGTCGCGGGAGTCGAGCGCGTCGACGAGCCACGACCACGTCACATCCGCCAACATCGGATCTATACCGATGTCGGTTTCGAGGGGAGCCTGTGCGAAACACACGATGCGCAGTGGTCCGCCCCATGCGGCGGGCTCCGCGGGATCGTGCAGAAGGATCAGCCTGCCCGTGCCGTACGGAGAGTCGGCGGCGTGATCCTGCTGACGCACATCTCCGGACAGCGCGATCGCCTCGGGCGCGAGACCCTGGGGCGCTGGTATCTCGCGCACCGTCAGGTCGTCACGGAACAGCGTTCCGCGCACGTCCGCCACAGCGCGTTCGAAGAGTGGCGATAGCGGCGGGACGCCGGAGTCGGGGGGATCGGCGATCACGTCGACAGACTAGAGTGGGGCCTCGATGATCACCCCCAGGCGCGCCGCGCGCGCGAACGGACGCATAGCTGTAGCCCTCCGGATCGTATCGGCGGTCCTGACGGGATCGCTCGTCACGCTGGGGGTCGCATCCGCCTTCGTCGCCTCTCGGCTGGCGCGCCGCGTGGTGACGCCCGCCGCGCGGCTGGCGGACACACGCATCCTTTCGCTCGACACGGCGGCCCAGACGATCACGCTGTCGCGTAACCCCGACACGTCGTTGCCGGGCCGGTACGGCCTCTTCACCTCGGGAACCGAGAGCTATCTCAAGCTCGGCACGGTGCTGGCAGAGACCGACACGGCCGTCACCCGCAAGCTGCTCACCCATATCGACGGCGACGCGCGGCTGGATGCCGACGCCGCCTTCAGCGGCTGGTACTTCGACCGTCCCGAGCAACTCCAGCTTCCGTTCACGAACGAGGTCATCGGCACCGCGATCGGACCGTGCCCCGCCTGGCTCTTCCCGGCCGCCGAAGACACGGGTCGCTGGGTCGTTCAGATCCACGGACGCGGTTCGGCACGGTCCGAGGCACTGCGTGCGGTTCCCGTTTTTCACGATCTCGGATACACGGCGCTTGCGGTGTCCTATCGCAACGACGGCGAGGCGCCGCGCAGCAAGCAGGGCACCTACACACTCGGGGCGACCGAATGGCGAGACGTCGACGCCGCGGTCGCCTTCGCCATCCGTCGGGGTGCGCGAGAGATCATCCTGATGGGCTGGTCGATGGGGGGCCAGATCGCGCTTCAACTCGATCTCAACTCGGCCCATCGCGAGAAGATCGTGGGACTCATCCTCGAATCGCCCGCAATCGACTGGTCAGAAGTGCTGCGTTACCAGGCGGGTCTCTTGCACGTTCCGAAGCCCGTCATCTCTTTCGCCCTGGGCGCTCTCTCGTCCGACTGGGGAGCACCCGTGCGCGGGCCGGGGGAGCGAATCCCGCTGGATCGACTCGACATCGTCAGCCGCGCCCACGAGCTGAGGCATCCGATCCTCGTCCTCCATAGCGACGAGGACGGGTTCGTGCCCTCGGGCGGCTCGCACGCCCTTGCGCTCGCGCGGCCGGACCTCGTAACGCTCGAGGTGTTCAATACGGCCCGGCACACCAAGCTCTGGAACTACGACCAGGAGCGTTGGTCGCACGCCATCACCGATTGGGTCGAGGCGTTGGACGTCAAGACCGCCGCAGGCGCAGGTAGCTGAAACCGGCCTCGTCCACCAGCATCCCCGCGACGGATGACTGGGCGCCATCCGTGACACGGATGAACGGGCTCGGGGCGGGCCCCACGACGGGCGTCACCGTTACGCAGAGCTCATCGATCATTCCTGCCTCGACGAACCGTGAGGCGAGGGTGGGTCCACCTTCGCAGACGGCGCGATCGAGACCGTGATCGCGCAGAGCGTCGAGAATGGCGCGCGGATCGAGGTCGTCGCCACCGGGCACGGCCACGATCTCGGCGTCGATCCCCTGCGCATCGCGCTCTGACGCGACGGCTGATGCGCGCGCGGCCGGGCAGACCAGCAGGATGCGTCCCGTGCGACCGTCCTCGGCATCCAGCCGATGTCCGTCCAGACGACCCGTCGCGGTGACGATCGCCAGCGCCGCCGAACGGGGTGCGAGGTAGCCCTCGGCCCGGACAGTCGATGCGCCGACCACCACGACATCCGCGGCCGCCCGGATGATTCCGAGAATTGCACGGTCGACCTGACTGGTGAGGGTTTCGCTCGTTCCGTCCGAACCAACGGCGGACCCCGTGAGGCTCGTGATCATGTTCAGACGCACGCGGTTGCCCGCTGCGGGTGCGTAGACGGTCTCGAGCCACGCGCGCCCGGCGGGTGTCGAGACATCCGCTTCCGCCAGGGTGCGGGGAAGCAACTCGGTCACCAGCACGGGCGTGCTCATGCCGCGAGTCGGGCGCGCACCTGGCGCTTGGCGCGGATCAGCATTCCCGTCATCCCGGCGATGCGCAGCGGCGAGACCGCCCGCGTGAGCCCGATGCTCTGCGGGAAGTCGTCGGGGATGGCCAGCATCTCTTCGGGTGTGAGGCCCGTGATGCCCTGCACGAGGATGCTGGCGAAGCCGCGTGTCGTCGGGGCCTCGCGGGGTGCCGTCGCGTGCATCGCGACACGTCCGTCGTCGTCGATGTCGAGAATGATGTAGACCGGCGACTGGCACTCCGCGACGCGCTCGGCGAGCTCGGGATGTCCGTCGTACTTCTCCGGCACCGCGGGCAACTCGTTCGAGAATTCCAGGAGGAGCTGAAGGCGCTCGGATTCGGGAAGCTCGAGAAAGTCCTCGCGGATCTCGGCGAGTGTTTCCGGCAAGGTGTCGGGAAGGTTGTCATCGCCCATCCCGAAAGTCTGCCACGCGTGCGTCGGAGGCACTCGATCAGGAACGCGCGGGCACCTCTCCGGGCTCGGCGCCCGTGACGATCGGCACACGCACGGCGCTGCCCCACTCGGTCCACGAACCGTCGTAGTTACGAACGTCTTCGAACCCCAGCAGGTGCTTGAGGACGAACCAGGTGTGGCTCGAACGCTCGCCGATGCGGCAGTAGGCGACGACCGAGTCGCCCGGCGTCAGTCCAGCACCCGCGAGGTAGACGTCCTCGAGCTCGGCGCGGGAGCGGAAAGTCCCGTCTTCGGCGACGGCCTTCGCCCACGGCACGCTCTGCGCCGACGGAATGTGTCCGGCCCGCAGCGCGCCCTCCTCGGGGTACGCGGGTGCCGAGGTGCGCTCGCCCGAGTACTCCTCCGGTGAGCGGACGTCGATGAGCGGATTGCCGAGGTGGGCGAGGACGTCTTCCTTGTAGGCGCGCAGCGTCGAGTCGTCGCGCTCGACGACCGGGTACTCCGTCGGCGCGATGGCCGGGGCATCCGTCGTGATGGGGCGACCCTCGGCGATCCAGCGATCGCGACCACCGTCGAGCAGGCGCACGTCCTCGTGCCCGAACAGCGAGAACACCCAGAGTGCATAGGCCGCCCACCAGTTGTTCTTGTCGCCGTAGATCACGATCGTGTCGTCACGGCTGATGCCCTTGCGGCTGAGCAGCTCCGCGAATCCCGCGCCATCGAGGTAGTCGCGCACGACCGGATCGTTCAGCTCGGTGTGCCAGTCGACTTTGACCGCGCCCGGAATGTGGCCGGTCTCGTAGAGCAGCACATCTTCGTCCGACTCCACCACGACGAGTCCGGGCTGCCCCAGACGCGACTCGAGCCAGTCGCCGGTGACGAGACGTCCGGGGTTCGCATACTCCTGGAACTTCGGGTTCGACGCGTCGGTCTCGGTGGTCATCTGATGTCTCCTGTGTCTCGGTGCGGGCGCCCACCGTTTCTCGGGGGCGGGCGGTCGCGGTGACGGGGATAGGGTTGATTCCGTCCCCAAGAACCCTAGAACGGCTCGCGGGGACGTGCATTCCCAACGTCCGTATATGACATGTCTCGGTGTCTGATACATCCCGTCGCGCGGGCGCCTCTCACCACACACCTCAAGGACCGGATGTCTGCTTCGACCGCCACAGGCATCGTCCACCTGTCCGACCGCGAACCCGCGCTTTCGGGCGCTGAGATGGTTTCGCACCTGGTTCCGCCGCCGCAGTTCAATGAGGCGACGTTCGACACCTATCGGGTCGATCCGGACTACCCGTCCCAGCAAGAGGCCAAAGAAACGCTGATCGCCTTCGCGGGGCTTGCTGAGACGCCGAAGCGTGGCGGGTTCTTCTCGCGAGCGAAGAAGCTCCCCGACGTGAAGCCCGGCGTTTATCTCGATGGTGGCTTCGGTGTCGGCAAGACCCACCTTCTCGCCGCGATCTATCACGGGATGCGCGCGCGCCGGAAGTACTTCGGTTCGTTCATCGAGTACACGGCGCTCGTCGGCGCGATGGGGTACAAGAACACCGTCGAGCTGTTCCGCGGTGCGGACCTGCTCTGCATCGACGAGTTCGAACTCGACGATCCGGGCGACACCATGGTCATGACGCGCCTGCTCGGTGAGCTCGTGGCATCCGGCACCAAACTCGCCGCGACGAGCAACACACCGCCGAACGCTCTGGGGGAGGGGCGTTTCGCGGCGCAGGACTTCCTGCGCGAGATCCATGCGATGGCGGCGAGCTTCCAGACGATCCGCATCGACGGTGTCGACTACCGACAGCGCAAACTCGACGGGCACGCCGAGGTTCTCACCGAGGGCGCCTACGAGTCGGCGGTCGCGGATGCTTCGCGCACCGGTGTTGTGTCCGACGATGACTTCGAAGCTCTGGTGGCGCATCTGGCTCGCGTCCACCCCTCGCGCTACATACGCCTGATCGAAAACGTGAACGTCGTAGGACTGCGAAACGTCGCGCCGTTCATCGACCAGTCGGCTGCTCTACGGTTCGTCGCGTTCATCGACCGCGTGTACGACGCGCAGCTTCCGATCCGCGCGACCGGCGCCGCTCTCGACACGGTTTTCCCCGACGAGATGCTCGCGGGCGGGTACCGAAAGAAGTATCTGAGGGCCGTTTCGCGCCTTATTGCCTCCACCGCGGCATAAACACGGGCCCCTGGGGGCTGATTCACCGATTCCTGGAAGATCTGCGAAACGCGATGTTTACCGGGGGGCCTGTTGCGTAACGTGCCCGAAACATCGATTCCACCGCGGCCGTAACCATCTCTGTCCAGACTGGGGACACCCGACGCTACAACTGCGTCCCTGCAGAGAGGTTCACTTCGAGATGGATCAAGGAAACACCGCATTCATCCTGATATCGGCAGCGATGGTTCTGTTGATGACTCCAGGACTCGCTTTCTTCTATGGCGGTCTGGTCAAGGCAAAGAGCGTCATCAGCATGATGATGATGAGCTTCGGAGCGCTGGGCCTCATCGGCGTGCTCTGGGTGCTCTTCGGATACGCCATCGCCTTCCCGGGCGCTGAGGGCATCGTCGCACCGTGGTCGATCGACTGGTCGGCTCTGGGACTTTCGAGCCTGCTTGAGACCCCTGAGGACGCCGCCTACCCGCCCCTCGCATTCGTTGCGTTCCAGGCGACGTTCGCGATCATCACCGTCGCGCTCGTCTCGGGAGCTATTGCCGACCGCGCGAAGTTCGGCGCGTGGATGGTATTCGCGGGCATCTGGGCGACGATCGTCTACTTCCCGGTCGCGAGCTGGGTGTTCAACTTCGGCCTCGGCGATGAGGGCTTCACCTACGGCGGTTGGACCACCTTCGGTATGCAGGAATGGTTCGGAGTCGGCGTGATCGACTTCGCCGGTGGCACCGCGGTGCACATCAACGCCGGTGCGGCCGCTCTCGCCCTCGCTCTGGTTCTCGGCAAGCGTGTCGGCTTCCAGAAGGGCGTCCACGTCCCTCACAACCCGCCGTTCGTCCTCCTGGGCGCCGGCCTGCTGTGGTTCGGATGGTTCGGATTCAACGCGGGCTCCGAGCTCGCTGCTGACGGCACCGCTGCGCTGGTCGTCGTCAACACGATCGCGGCTCCTGCCGCGGCACTGCTGGCCTGGCTCGTGGTTGAGAAGATCAAGGACGGCAAGCCGACCTCGGTCGGTGCCGCGTCTGGCGCTGTCGCGGGTCTCGTCGCGATCACCCCGGCCTGTGGTTCGCTCGATCCCGTCTGGGCCATCGTGCTCGGCGTCGTCGCCGGTGCGGTCTGCGCCCTGGCGGTCGAACTGAAGTTCAAGCTGGGCTTCGATGACTCGCTCGACGTCGTGGGTATCCACCTCGTCGGTGGTCTCATCGGAACGCTCTACCTCGGCTTCTTCGCCAACGGCAGCGGCCTGTTCATGGGTGGCGACGGAACGCAGCTGATGGTTCAGGCGATCGCTGCCTTCGCCGTCATGATCTACTCGTTCGTTCTCGCCTACATCATCGGCTTCGCCATCCAGAAGACGATGGGCTTCCGCGTCAAGAACGAAGACGAGATCGCCGGTATCGACACCATGGTGCACGGTGAAGAGGGCTACGTCCTCGCTGACACCAAGGCCTGACATTCGGGTCTGACACACAGCACGATTCGGAGGGGCGTCGCGAGAAGTCGCGGCGCCCCTTCGGCGTGCCCGGCGGTCGGTAGAGTTCCCGAATGACGGAGCGCAGAGGCATCCTGGGTGCCCTCGGGCGTCTTTTTCGTCGTCCCACGGTGCGAACCGGGTCGCGCCATGTGCGGACGGCGGATGCAAGCCCGGGAAGCGCGGGGCGATACGCGACGCGGGCCGTGGCGCCGCCCCGCAAGCTGGTGTTGACGTATGCGCCGGATTCGGACGGAGCGCCCGACGCCGGCGAGATCGTCTGGACGTGGGTGCCCTACGTCGAGAACGACGGCCGCGGCAAGGACCGGCCCGTGCTGGTGATCGCGCCCGCATCGGGGGACTGGTTCTACGCCGTGCGGTTGACGGGCACACCGCGCGATGGCGATTCGGGCTACCTGGCGATGGGAGCGGGGCCGTGGGATTCGCGCGGACGCCCCTCGTGGCTCGACCTCGGAAAGGTCTACGTCGTCCATGCGCAGGGGATGCGTCGCGAGGCGGCAGCGCTGGACCGCGCTCGTTTTGCGAAGGTCGCATCGGCGTTGCGTTCGCGCTATGGCTGGACGATCCCGAAGTAACTCTCGGGTCGCTGTGTGTCGGAGATCCGTCCGGCGTCGGAGCATCCAGAGAGCTCTTGTCCGACTCCGGCCGAATTACCGACTCTCGCCGAAGACGTGCGCCCCGTAGTCTCGTGACAACCGATCGAGGAAAAGTGACACCTGAACGCCGCACGCAGCGCACCGTCCCACGAGCTTTCTTCGTCGCCTTCGGTGGTGTGGTGGCCGTTCTTTTGGCGTCTTTCGGGGCGCTCGCGCTATCGCAGGTTCCCGGTGAGGTGTACATCCGTCTTCCCGGCAGATGGGGTGCCGGCCCCGATCTCGGCTCTCTGCCTGCGCTTCCCGTCGCGATCCTTCTGTTCCTGGGCGCGATTTCAGCTGCCGGCTGGGCCTTGTTCGTCGGAACGGCACCGTGGCGATACCGGCGCCTGATGGTCTGGTTCCCGCCCGTCGCCTACCTGGTGATCATGACGGCGGCGCTCGTGCTGTTCATCGTCGATGACCCCACCGACACGGGACGGATCTTCGTCGTGGTGTTGTCGATCCTGCTCCTGTCCCTCTTCACGGTGGGTGTCACAAAATTGCCTCCGTCTGGGGCGAGGCAGGCGGAGGCAGGTTCGAGCATCTGAGCCTGGGCGCCGCTCAGCGCGGCAGTCACGGATTGTCCCGGTCGACCAAGCCAAGGGAGGACGTCCACGATGAGGGCCCGGATAGTCGTTGCATGGTCGGCCGCACTCGGCCTGCTGGTGATCGGCGCGGTGGGCGTTGCCGTCACCTATGGCGCGTGGACCGCATGTGCCGGCGACCAGACAACCGAGCTGTGTCTGCGGGCGATGGATCAGCCGAGCCACCTCGGCGCCCTGCAGCTGCTCTGGTTGTTGGCCGTCGGATGGTGCGCAGCAGCGGTTGCTGTCGCGCGCCGCGGCGCCGCACGGGTTCTCGCCACCAGCGCCCTGTTGCTCGTGATCGTGATGAACTACGCGACCGAGTACCTGCTGTGGCTCGGGTTCGCCGGAGGGCACTGGGATGTGCCGCCGGGAACTGGCTACACGCAAGCCCTTGCGTACATTGCCGCGGCGGCCTTGAGCGTAGCGGCAGCTGTGCTCTCGGGGCGGGCGTCCGGCGTGTATGGCCGTCGTTCCTCCCTCGAGCGAGAGGCCGGCGCTCGGTTGTAGCGATTACCTCGGATGCGAACGCAAAAACCCCCGGCGAACCGGGGGCCGAGCGGTGCTGATTGTGTGGGCGATGCCGGACTCGAACCGACGACCTCTTCCGTGTGAAGGAAGCGCGCTACCAACTGCGCCAATCGCCCAAGACCCTGAGGGCCGGTTCACGATGATACCGGATCGCGGCAGTCGCAACGGCACGCGCACCCGGCCCACGCGGTGCGAATCGCGCGGCGACACGCGTGGGACCGTGCTGGTTTGTCGAGGCGTCAACGATCAGCTAAAGTCATTGAGGCGCCCCGCACGATGGGGCCCACGCGGATGTAGCGCAGTTGGTAGCGCACAACCTTGCCAAGGTTGGGGTCGCGAGTTCGAGTCTCGTCATCCGCTCGAGTGCAGTGTTCTGTCCCGGAGAAATCCGGGGGAGCGCACGGCACGTGGGGTCAAACCACACGGTGGCGTGGCCGAGCGGCTAGGCACCGGCCTGCAAAGCCGTTTACACGGGTTCGAATCCCGTCGCCACCTCCAAGCACTCCATTCACAACTGAATTGCCTTGCACAGGCGCGATTGGCGCAGCGGTAGCGCGCTTCCCTGACACGGAAGAGGTCACTGGTTCGATCCCAGTATCGCGCACAAGAAAAGCCCCGGTAACACGGGGTTTTTTCATGCCCTAGCGACTCGCGTGCGATCTACGTGCGATAGCGGCGACAGATACCGGGGCCGGCGACGCCTTCTCGAGTGGCTGGCGACGGTCACCGGACGCCCGGACTCGTAGGGATCAGGCGCGCGAGGTATCTGCACATTAGCGACGATCAGCGCCCCTCGATCCGCCGCTTCGATCGTCACTCCCTATCTGACCTAGGTCTGACCTCACCTGACCCGAGGTCAGGGGCGCAGCCTGACCTGACTGACCCCTCGTACTTGTACGAGGTCAGAGGTCAAGCGCCAGGCCGGACGGAATCACGGCGGAGCGTCGCAAAGAGAGAAGCGCCCCGACACGCCGCGCCGACGAGGAGGTATGCGTCCCCGCGGGGCGCGTGTTAATGTGGATGCACAACCTCACAACCGACCAGCGCCGTAGATGCGATGGGCAGCCAATAGGCGGAGAAGATGCACCCTAGCGGGTGGGCGCTCAGCGCTTTTGTCCGAGTGAAAGACCGGAAGCCTTCTCAGCGAGACATCGCGAATCTCTACGATTCAAAGGTCCGTCGCCGTGGCTCCCACACCTCCCGCTCAGCGCCCTCGTCGCTGGGGCACCATCGAAGACGCCGCCGCCGAAGCGACCGTCTCGACGAAGACAATCCGTCGCGAGATCGCGGCGGGTCGCATCCACGCCGAACGCGTCTCGGCGCGTCGCATCCGCGTTGACCTCGACTCGATCGCCGGGCGTCCGCTCAGTGTCGCGAGAGCCGCCCGGTAATGCCGTTCCAGACGACCGAGGAAGCGCGGGCCGCCGCTCTCAAGAGCTGGGCGAATCGCCCGCCTCGGCCCGCGCCTGTAGACGGCCGCCGGCGCTCGTTTCCCGCCGGCAGCGACGAAGAGCGTCTCATGGAACTCCGCGCCGCTGAGATCGGCTTGCAGCGGGGCGCGGGGGAGTCTCCGCGCGCCTGGCGCCGTCGCCTCTTCCGTCTTGCAGCCGACGAGGCCGCGCAGATCTCGACGCTCTCGACCGCGGCCGCCGATACCGACGACCTTCTCATCACCCATCTCGAAGCCGAGGTCGTGCGTCTCCGCGCCCGTGCCGCCCGTGATCGTCAGATCGCCGCCGAGCACGACCGCCAGGCGGACGACGCCGAGACGGCCCTCGTCGCCGCCCTCCGTCGCCAGGAGCGCGCCTGATGCTCGCCGGCGTGAACCGCAAGCTCATCGACGGCGTCGAGCACATTGCAACGAGCCGTGAGCGTGCCCTCGAGAGCGCCGCCAAACTCGCCGAGATGGTCAGGCACGACCCGGACGAGATTCCGGCCGCAGCGCGTGACATGGCCGCGAGCGTTCCGTCGGAGGTCTACACGAGGGCGCAAGCGCTGGACTTCCTCTTCGACTCCGCACCGAGGTTGACGAAGGACGAGCGGAAAGCGCTCCGCAAAAAAGCCGACAAGGCTTACACGAAGGGGCGCCGCGGTCCGCAACGTTCCTACCTCTGGCAGCCCGACGCCGCGTTCCGCCGCGCGGAGCTCGACTCAGAGAAGGAGAAGCAGCGCATCCGCCGCGACGCTCGTCGTGAACTCGATGAGGAAGAGGGCGACGGCGGCGCAGCCGACGAGGGACCGGACTATGCCGATATCGCCTCGATCCTCGCCGGTGGTACTGAGAGGCGCGAGACAGACGCCGGGGGCGTCCGGAACGACGGTGTGCGCCTCGGCTACCGAGGGAAGACTCACGCGCTCATAGGGCCGCCTGAGCGGGGTAAGACGCTGATCCTCGTCGCCATGGCGTGCGACGAGCTCAACGCGGGCGGGCGCGTCCTTCACATCGACACCGACGACAACGGAGCGAGCGACCTAACGGCTCTCTATGTCGCGTTCGGAGCAGACCCGGACACGCTGGCGGACCCCCAGCGATTCCGCCTCGTCATCGCTCGCAGCGCAGAGCACGTCGAACGCATCGTCGCCGAGGCGGCGTCGTGGGGTCCGACGTTCGCCAGCCTCGACGCCGTTGCCCCGTCCATGGCTCTCCACGGGCTAAACCCCGACGTCAACGCCGAATATCGCCGGTGGCATGGCATCGTGCCGAAGCGACTCGCCGAGGCTGGCGCGGCCGTCTTCCAGAATGACCACGTCAACAAGGTTGAGACGCCCGGCGGCTACGCGACCGGGGCCGGTCAGAAGCTCGGCGCGCTGAGCGGGATTCAGTACGGCGTCTCGCTCGTCGAGCCTTTCGTTCCGGGCGTAGGCGGCGCCGCGGCGCTCACGATTCTCAAGGATCGGCCCGGAGCGCTCCGCGCCGTCTCACCTTCCGGCAAGAGCCCGAGGGCCGCTGTCTTCTCTCTCGACTCCCGAGGCGGCTCGTCGACGTGGGAATTCTGGAAGGGGCGCGACGACGACGACCGAGCCGACGAGCAGTTCGAGGCCGACGTCGTCCACGTCCTGAGCCTCAAGCCGTTCCCGGCCAGCCGCTCGAAGTTGCAGGCCGCGCTCGTCGCCTCACAGGGCAAGGGGTGGGGTTCCGACCGCGCTCGCCTCGCCCTCGAAGAAGCCCGCAAGCGCCACGAAGCCCCGAATCTGTTCCCCATCGAAAACAAGGAGTAACCCATCGTGACCACTCACAAGACCGCGGCATATGACAACTACGGCAGCCGCGTCCGTATCAACTATCTCGACCCCGCGACGTGCTCGATCGCGCCTCTCGCCGCCGCCGGCCGCGCGCTCGAAGCGGCGCTCGGCGAACTTCGGGCCGCGTCCAAGGAGCGCACCGACGCTCAGTCCGATCTCGAGCGCTTCGGCAACGATGCGCGGGAGCAAGCGCAGCAGGCCGGCGCCGCGGGGAAGAAGCTCGACAAGGGCAAACTGCGGAAGAAGCGTCAGGCACTCGCCGAGCGCGCCGAGGACACGGAGCTTGACTACGTCGCCGCCCTCGCGAACATGCCTCGCGCCCAGACGGCCTACCTGGAAGCGCTCGCCGAGCACGCACCGGCACTCGCCGATCACGCGCGGGAGGAGGCGAAGGCGGCCGTGGCGTCGCTTGCGACGGCCGTCGGCGTCATCCGCCGCGCCGGAGCCTCCCTCGCGGACTCGCTCGCGATCATGGGCGCTCTGCCGGCCGTTGTCGCCGGCGACGAGTTCAACCCGCGGCAGATGAAGGCGCGCAAAGAAACAAGCGACGACTTCGTTCTCAACGGCGCACCCGAAGTGCACCTGAGCGTCGCCCGCGAGTCGCTGGGCACGGCCCTCGGCTTCGCGAAGCGCATCCTGGACGACCTCAAGAAACGGGACAAGGCCGCACGTCTCGTCGCCGAAGCTGACGACCCTGCGGCGGATATTGACGGCGAACCGGACGAGGACGACGACGACGACTTCGACGAGTTCGAGGACGGGGACGAATCGTGATCGGCGACGAGATCGACCGGGACTTCGAGGGTGTCGACCCCGAGGCGATGCGCGAGCCCGCCGCGCTTCTCGACGAGGTCACGCTGCAGGCGCTCAGCGCCCTTGAGCGTCGCGAAGAGTCGACGGCGCCGCTCTTGTGCGTGCTGGTCGACGTCGCCCGCCTGCGGCTCTCCGAGGGGGTGTCTCGTGGCTGACACGCCGCACCCCCGCCGGGCAGACTACGGCTCGGACGTGGAGTACTACGCCGGGTGCATGGATCACCTTGACCGCCTTTATCCCTCGAGGCCGATCATCCGCCGCGTTCTCTGGCAGTCGATCGAAGCCGAGCAGAATCCGGAGGCGACGGTCGCTCGGATTCGCGAGCTCCTGATCCTCGATCGCCCGTTCACGGACGACGAGGCGGACGAGTGGGACTCGCTGACGACGACCTATCACGAGATCCGCCGGGCGTCTGAGAGGGCGAAGCGATGACCTCCACGAACCCCTACGCGCATCCGCCTTTCTCGTGCGTCCTCTGCGGTCGCGACATCCCGGCGAGGGCGTGGCACACGATCCTCACGCCTCTCTCCGCGCTCCCGCCCGTCTCGTCGCCGGAAGAGCGCGAGGCGGCCGCGGGTGCGATCGTCTGCGGGAAGTGCCGGGATCTCCCCGACGCCCACTCGCGACTCTTCCCCGAGTGCGCGGCCGCCGACTATTGCGACCTCTACGACCACGGCCACACCCTCGCAGCGAACCGGGCGGCGGCCGTTGCCTGGCTCACGAAACACGGCCGCCTCGACCCCGAAGAACCGATCACCCCTACGAAAGGAAACCGACCGTGACTAGTGAACGAAAGCTGCAGGCGAAAGTCGACGCGATCGCCGCCGAGCTGGCTCGACGAGGTCGCACCACGTCAGAGCGACAGGCTGACCAGATCCTTACCCCGCGGACGAGGCGCGCAGCGCCCACGGATGATCGCGACGAGGAGGGCGAAGTCGTCACCTCGACGTCGGAGGCTCAGGCTAGGCGCCTAGAGGGTCGCACGTCCGGCCGTCGCCGCGTCGTGACGGGACCGTCTCGTCGCTGGCAGTCGGAAGAGAGCAGCGCCCCGCGCGCACGTCGCGACGAGGTGGAGATCCGCGAAACGGAGGCCGAGTACAACGCCCGCATGTATGCGCTCGAGCTCGACGAGCGGACGAATGGCGGCCTCTCGTGAGCGCCGCGCCGGCTGCGCTCCTCACGGAACGGAGTCGCGCCGATCTCATGGCCGCAATCGAGCGTCTGGAGGCGTCGCTCGTGCGACTCTCTGCCTCGTTCGCCGCCGATATCGAGAGGAACACGGCCGATGCGTAACACGCGACAGGGCGCGATCCCTTCTGAACTCGGCTGGCTGATCGACACCCTCGACGGCTACGAGGCCCGACTCCGCACGCTCGAGGCGCCCTCGGGCGAGAATCTGTCGGCGACTGTTGCGAGGTTGCAGCAACTCGTGAAGCCGGTCACGATCTACCGTCGGGAAGACCCGGCGCCGATCACTGCGGTAGCGTCGGCCGTCGCCGCAGTCGCTACTCCGGTCCCCGCCGGCTATACGCGGGCGCTCGTCCACGTGACCGCCTCGGCGACGCTCCGCTCGAACGAGGCCGCGGGCGTCTCGACGCTCTTCATGTGCGCAGCGATCGTCGCCGCATCGGGCGGCACGTTCTATAACCAGTGGGGAAGCGTCGACGGGCAGAAGTACGGCGGCGTGCAGGCGACGAGCGCCGTCGTCGTCGAGGGGCTCGCGCCTGGCGCGACGGTCGACGTACACGCTCTCGTGAGCTTCCCCGGCGCCTACACGATCGGACGCGCATCCGTCGCCGGCTCGATCCTCTTCCTCCGATGACCGTGCACGTCGTGACGCTGGACTACTCACCGGAGACTGGCACGATCGCGGCCTGCGTCTGCGGCCTCGTCCTTGGCCCGTTCCACGAGTACCCGGAAGCGAGGAAGGCCGCGATCGAACACCGTCGCTGGACGGGCGCCGAGGTCATCGGAAGCCCGGACCGGCGACGTGACCGGGAGCGAGAGCGCACAGCGCGGCAGGCAGCGGCGAGGCGTCGCGCGGCGCGGGAGGGTCGAGAATGAGTCCGCTCAAACCGGAGTATGCCCGCGGTCGACAGTCGCGGACTAAGCCCGTCACACTCGCCGAGGTTCACGCGGCAGCCGACAAGCTCGAGTCACGGCACCGACGCATCTACGAGCGCATCATGGCGCGCATCACCGGGGGCGGGCGTGAGCGACCGGCCGCCCCCGGCGCGGTCGACCCGACCCTCGAGAGTCGAGCCGCGGAAGTAGTCGCGCGTGAGGCAGCGCGTCGCGCGACGAGGGACGGGCGACGATGAGCGCGGCGACAGGGATCGACAGGGCGGCCTCAACCGACCCGCTCGTCGACGAGCTTCTCAGCACACTGTCGCCGCCGCTCTGCGACCAGTACGGCAACGGCGACGAATGCTCGCACGGGAGCGTCGCGAAGTGGGCGCTGCACTTCCTGCCGTGCGGATGCCTCTTCCTACTCTGCGACGAACACGCGGAGGACGAGCGCGAGGGGCAGCGCTGGGTTGAGGATCACCCCGAGCCGAGACGGGACGGTGGAACGTACTGCATAGGGTGCGTCGCACACGTGCCCGCCGTCGCGGTCGGCCGCTGGACGTGGACGCGACTGTAGCGACCACGCACCGGGGAACGCCCCGCTCGGCTCGGATAGCTAAGCGGGGCGATTCGTCGTGATTAGTGAGCGCCGAGGCGCTTCGCGCGCTTCCGGATCGCCTTCGGTAGGGCGTCGATCAGCATCTGCGGCGTGCGAGCCTCGAAGTAGTAGTCGCCGCTGTCGTCCGCGACGGGCAGGACGTCGCCGCCGAGACTCAGCAACGCCGAGTTGAGTTCCGCCGTGACGGCGCGGTCGTCGACGACGTCGACCGTCGCCTCGAGCTTCGTCGGAGCGTCCGTGCCGAAGATCTTCGCTTCGCGCTCCTGGTAGCGCAGCAGGCGGAGCTCGGCGTCGGCGGATGCCTTGACGTCGCCGGCAGCGCGGGCGACCTTGATATCGCCGATCGCAAGCCGGATCAGTTCGTCGATCTCGCCCTCCTGCCGGGCGCGTCGCTCGTCGACGCCGACGCGCAGCGTTCCGCGGATCTGCTCGAAGTAGGCATCGGCGCGTGCCTGCAGCGTCGCGATGCCGAGCGGGTAGCCGAGGCCGCCACGCTCGACGGGGAGCGCCGAGCGATCGCGCATCTGTCGCCAGGACAGGCGCTCGGCGCGGCGGTCGTAGGCCCATTCCTCTTCGATCGCCACCTTCGCGGCGACGACCTCACGATCCATCGGCTTCGTCACTGGGCACCCCTTCTAGCGGGCCTTTCGGGGGGCGTTCTAAGCGTACCCTCGGAACCGCCCGTCGACGCCGCCGCGCCGTCAGGCAGTACCGGCGGGGCGCTTCGCCATGCGCGCGGCGATCTCGGCGTCGCGGTCCGTCGCGTGCTGATAGCGGAGGGCGACGGCGAGGCTCGTGTGGCCGAGGCGCGTCATCGTCTCGCGGGGCGTGGCGCCGGCCTGGGCGTAGCGGGTGCCGGCGTAGTGCCGGAGGGCGTGGAATGGCATGTCCGGCCGTCCGGCAGCCGTCCGGGCGTTGTTCCACGTCGGAGTGTGGAACGTCGACTGCGACAGGTGCGAGACGCCGTCCGAGGCGGGAAAGAGCAGCGCGCCGGGGTTGAACCGGAAGCGATCGGCGTCGACATGGCGGGCGATCGCCGCGGCCGCGTCGCCGTAGACGTAGATCGAGCGCACGCCGGCCTCCGTCTTCGTGGGGCCGGGAATGAACTCGCCCCGAACCTTCACGACGGCGCGGGCGACGGTCACGAGCACGCGGTCGGCCTCGACGACGACGTCGGAGCGGCGAAGTTCCGTCGCCTCGCCCCATCGCAGACCCGCGTCGGCGGCGAGGTAGACGAGCGCGCGCAGATGCTCCGGGGTCGCGGCGACGATCGCGGCGAATTGCTCATCCGTCGGCGGCGTGACCTTCTTCCCGGTCCGCTCCGTCTGAGCGCCCTTCACGCGGCATGGGTTGACCGAGATCCGGCCGTCGTCGACCGCCTCGCTTAGAACGGTCGAGAGAAGCGAATAAGCGCGCGACGCCTGGGTGACCTTCCCGCCGGCAAGCTGCACGCCCCACCACTGTTTCACCGTATCGACCGAGATAGCGGAGAGGGGGAGCGGCGCTAACTCGGCGAGCGGGCCGCGGATAAGGCGACGGTATTCCTCGACGGTGCGGGGACGGCGGCTCTTGAGGGCGAGCCACGTCTCGACGTACTCCGCGAGCGTCGTCGACGCGGCCTTCTTAGCGGCGGCGGCTTGCTCGACCATGCCAGGGGACCACGCGCCGCGGGCGACGTCGGTAAGCCGGCCGCGGATCCACGCTTCGGCGTCGACCTTCGCGTCGTACGTCATCGGCGCCGTATAGCGCACGCCGTCGTGAACGTGGCTCGCCTGGTAGCGGCCGCTCGGCAGCTTGCGGACGTAGCCGGCAGCGGCTCGCGTGGCCTTGCGCTTCTTCGGTGTCGCCACTATCCGGCCTCTCGTCGTGCGATAACGTGCGATAGCGGACGGGTAATCGTGTCTCATCCTGTCCACTACTGACCTTAACACGAGGGGCCGCGATCCCGCTCTATGACTGGCGACGCGCCGGAATCACGGGGCTCGAGAGGGCTCGGCCTGTACTAATTCGATCCCAGTATCGCGCACTTCAGAAAACCCCGGTTCAGCCGGGGTTTTCGCTTTCTACGCACATGTCGCCGCGACCCGCCGGGGTCGTCGAGCTGGCAGAAACTGCTCTATCGAGGCCGAAGATACGACGTTTCGTGACAGGTCGACGCCGGAGTCGGACGAAAGCCGAGCGGGGTGGTGATGCGGCCGGTTAGCGGAGGGCGAGCGGGATGACTGCGAGCCCCACGCTGACCGGCGCGCCCACCAGGCCGAGCACGACGTAGCGGCGCCAGGGCACGTCCACCCCGAGCGCGTGCAGTCGCTGGTGCCAGAGCAAGGTCGCGAGTGACGCCCACGGCGTGATCAACGGACCGGCGTTGACGCCGATCAAGAGCGCGGCAAGGCGCACGGGGGATCCGGCGGCGGACTCGAGCGCGAGATACGCGGGCAGGTTGTTGATGACGTTCGCCCCGAGCATCCCGATGCCAGCGACCCGCCAGAGCGAGAACAAGTCCTCGCCGGTACCCGTCAGCGCGCCGAAAACCGCCGCCGAGCCCAACGCCTCGATGGCACCGACGGTCAGGAACAGACCTGAGGCGAACAGCACGAGCTGCCATGGCACGAGTCCCACCCGCATCGTCCGCGGCGATCGCCACAAAAAGATCGCGCTGAGAACGACGGCTGCCGCGACCGCCGGAATCCAGGGCTCGAGTCCCGAGACCAGCAGGGGAAGTAACACGGCGACGACGATTCCTGCCGTGATCAAGAGTGGACGATCGTGAACGCGGGGTGGGGGAGCATCGCCGTACCGTCCACGGAGGCCTCGGAAGAAGCACAGACCCAACAGCACGACGGATGCGACGATCGCAACCAGAGCCGAAGGTCCGAGAAGCGCGACGAAGGTGACCGTGTCGGCCTCGCCCAGCCGGTGCACGGCCAGCAGGTTGGTGAGGTTCGAGACCGGCAGGACGAGCGAAGCGGTATTCGCCAACCACACCGTTGCAAAAGCGAACGGCAGGGGATCCAGGCGCCGCGCACGGGCGATCGAAATGATGACCGGGGTCAGCAGCACCGCCGTCGTGTCGAGTGACAGGAACGCGGTTGCGACGACGGCGAGCGCAACGACGAGGAACCAGAGCACCCACGTCCGCCCCCGACCGAGGCGCGCGAGGACGGATGCCGCGATATCGAATACTCCGGCGATGGAAGCTAGTTCGGCGACTACCGTGACGGCCATCACGAACAGCAGGATCGGCCACACACGGTCGAAGATCTCGAACGCGTCTGAGGCAGGCAGCACACCGGTCATGACGGCCACGGCACCGACGCCGAGCAAGACGGCGCCGATGATCGCGAGCTTCACAGGTCCATCTTGCTGCCTCGGCGAAACGGAGGCGTCCCGCCCCGCGTCGGATCTTTACCGCGTCGGCGTCGAACGATAGCTTGTGGTCGTTCACGCATCCGAACCCGAATAGAGGATGACCATGGCCCACAACCTTCCCGACACCGTCGCCTTTCGCGACAGCCTTGCCGTATCCCAGAAAGAGAACATGGCCGCGCTCGGCCTCGGCGATACCGTCGCGGTCTGGGAGGACGGATACCGCGCCGCAGCGACCGCGGACAGCACCTTCGAGTGGTGGTACTTCGACTGCCAGCTCGACGACGGCTCCACGCTCGTCGTGACCTTCTCGAACAAGCCGCACACCGACCCATCCGGTCCGCTCACGCCGACGCTGCTCGTGATCCGACAGCTTCCGGACGGCACGCGCCGCCACCTTGCGCCGTCGTTCCCGGCCGACCAGTTCAGTGCCGCGACCGACCGCTGCGACGTGCGGATCGGCAAGAGCTCCGTGACCGGTGACCTCGACACCTACGACATGCACCTCGAGGTCGAAGACATCGTCGCCGATGTGACGATCACCCGGGCGGCGCCGTCATGGCGGCCCGGCGCCGGGATCACCTACTTCGACTCGAAGCGCACCCACTACCTCGCCTGGGTTGTCCCGGTGCCCTATGGCACGGTGACCGCCCGCATCACCGAGGGCGGCACGACGACTGAGACGACGGGGAGCGCCTACCACGACCACAACTGGGGCAACCACCTCATGGGGTCGTTCCTCGACCACTGGTTCTGGGGCCGTGCCCACGTCGGCGAGTACACGATCGTGTACGTGCGGATGACGACGAAGGGCCTGCTGGGGCTCGGCGAGATGAACATCCCGACCTTTTTTCTCGCGAAGGGCGACACCGTCATCACGGACGACCTGCTGCCGTTGCGCTTGGTGACGAGCGGGGATGTCCCGGGCCCTGGACACCAGTCGTACCCCGAGCGACTCGAGTGGACGTGGGAGAGCGATCGCGGCCGCATCGCGATGACCGTGACGAACCCGACTCTCATCGAGTCGCTCGACATGTCCGTGCCCCGACACGGTCTCTCGGCGCTGCTGCACGCGGGGGCGCATCCGATGTATTACGACTTCAACGCCGACCTGGATCTGGAGATCGATCTGGTCGACCTGAAAGACCACGTCACGGGACGGACGCTGTACGAGAAGATGATGTTCCGCTGAGTCACTTCTCGCTCGGCTGACCGAGCCGTCGGTCCGTGTAGAGGCTCGTCCGCGGAACGGAGTCTTTCGGGCCGGTAG
>NZ_HG779611.1:0-9156 GCF_000582705.2 Microbacterium sp. C448 | reverse complement strand
GCCGAGGCGTCCGCGCTGGGCGTCATCCTTGGCCAGGGCCCAGGGCTGGTTCTCCGTGATGTAAAGGTTCAGAGCGTCAACGATCGTCCAGATCGCGGCGATCGCCTCGTCGATGCGGAACCGGTCGATCGCGGCGTCGGCTGTGGCCGCGGCATCCGCGACGATCTTCTGCACCGCCACGTCAGCCTCGGTGTACTCCCCCGGCGGCGGCACGATGCCCTCGTAGTACTTCTCGATCATCGCGATCGAGCGCGAAGCGAGGTTGCCGAACCCATTGGCGAGTTCGGCCTGATAGCGGGCCGACAGGTCCTCCCACGAGAACGAGCCGTCCTGCCCGAACGCGATCGCCGAGAGAAAGTAGAAGCGATAGGCATCGGAACCGAAGACATCCGTGATCTCGGTCGGCGCGATGCCCGTCAGCTTCGACTTCGACATCTTCTCGCCGCCGACGAGCAGCCAACCGTGCGCGAACACGCCGCGCGGCACGTCGAGCCCGGCCGCCATCAACATGGCGGGCCAGATCACCGCGTGGAACCGCAGGATGTCTTTCCCGACCACGTGGTACGCCGGCCAGCGGCGCTCGAACGTCTCGGGATCGGCGCCGTAGCCGACCGCGGTGGCGTAGTTGAGGAGGGCGTCGACCCACACGTAGATCACGTGGGAGGCATCCCACGGCACCTCGATGCCCCAGTCGAACGTCGACCGCGAGATCGAGAGATCCTTCAGGCCGCTGCGCACGAACGAGATGACCTCGTTGCGCGCGGACTCGGGGCGCACGAAGTCGGGCTCATCGCGGTACAGCTCGAGCAGCCGATCGGCGAACTCGCTGAGCTTGAAGAAGTAGTTCTTCTCCTGCAGCAGTTCGAGCGGCTTCGAGTGGATGACGCAGACCTTGAGCCCCTCGAACGGGCCGGTGCCGTCGACGATCTCGGACTCGGGCTTGAACTCTTCGCAGCCCACGCAATACAGCGCCTCGTACTCGCCCGCGTAGATGTAGCCACGGTCGTAGATCGCCTGCAAGAAAGTCTGCACGCGGGTCTCGTGGCGCTCCTGCGTCGTGCGGATGAAGTCGTCGTTCTCGATGTCGAGGGTCTTCAGCACGGGGAACCACGACTCGGTGACGAGCTTGTCCACCCACTCCTGCGGGGTGGCGTTGTTCGCCGACGCCGCGCGGATCATTTTCTGACCGTGCTCGTCGGTTCCCGTGAGCATCCAGGTGTCATCGCCGGCCTGACGGTGCCAGCGCGCGAGGGCGTCGACCGCCACCGTCGTGTACCCGTGCCCGATGTGGGGCACGTCGCTGGGGTAGTAGATGGGGGTGGTGATGTAGAACGAACGGCCGGAAGTCACCCGTCGATTCTAGGCGGGACGGATGCGCCGGCTCCGCGGTGTGACGAATGCCCGGGGCGGCGGACCCCGCCGCGGCGCTCAGCCCGTGAGAGCCGTGAGCGCACGCTCGGCGATCGCGACCGCCCTCGCGGGTTCGACCGCCGCGACCACTGCGATCCACACGTCATCGACGAAGACGTAGACGACCTCGTGAATGGCTATCTCGTCGGTGTACGTCGAGGTGAAGGCAAGCTCTCCCCCGATCGTGGTCTCGGTGTAGAGGGTCGATGTCCGCAGGCCGTCGGTGAGGGCCGTCTGAGCCTCCGCGCTCGTGCGCGAGACGAACAGCGGCAGCGACCCCTCCCAGACATCGACGATCCACCACATGCAGTCGCGGCGTTCGTCGGCGCCCTGGGCCGTCTCGCGAGCGAGCGGACCGGGCAGCGCCTCCAGCGAGGGCGGGGTCGGGGCGAGGTATTGTTCCTGGCCCGTCAGCTCGCTGAGCTCGGTATCGCTCAGCACGTCGCCGCAGTCGTCGGGCACCGCGATCGCCGCCTCGGGCGGGGTTGGCGACACGGAAGCGGATGCCTCGGCGGACGACCGTCCCCGGTCTGTCTCGTCGGGCTCCGGGACGCATCCGGCCAGGAGCAGTCCGACGATCAGAAGGAGGGCGACCCCACCGCGGCGGCTCATGCCCGCAACGCTACTTCGGCTGTGCGCCGGACCCCGGCTTTGCGTCGGGCTCCGACTTCGCGTCGGACTTGGGCTGTGCGTCGGACTTTGCCGCGAGCGCCGCCTGATACAGCTCGCGCGAGGCGTGTCCGGTCGCCGCGGCGACCTCGGTGCAGGCATCCTTCATCCGTCCGCCCGCGGCGACGAGCTCGAGCACCTGGGCGACGGCTTCCGCAAGTGGCGGCCGGGCGTTCGATGCCCCGCCGACCACGATGACGCATTCGCCGCGCACGCCGCCCTCGGCCCACGCGGCGAGTTCGGCGAGTCCGCCGCGCTTGATCTCTTCGTACATCTTCGTCAGTTCGCGGCACACGGCCGCGGGGCGGTCGGCGCCGAAGACACCGGCCATATCGGCGAGGGTCGCGGCGATCCGGGACGGGGCCTCGAAGAACACCATCGTGCGCGGTTCCCGCGCCAGCGCGGTGAAGGCCGAGCGGCGCTCACCCTGCTTGCGCCCCGGGAACCCCTCGAAGGTGAAGCGGTCGGTCGGCAGTCCCGCCACGGCGAGCGCCGTGAGTACCGCGCTCGGACCGGGAAGCGCGGTGACGATCACGCCGCGGGCCGCCGCCTCGGCGACCAGGCCGAAGCCCGGGTCGCTGACCGTCGGCATCCCCGCGTCGCTCAGCACGAGCACGTCCTGCTCGGCCGCGAGGTCGATGATCTCGGCGGCGCGCTGCTTCTCGTTGTGGTCGTGCAACGCGATCAGCCTCGGGCGGTTCGTGATTCCGAGACCCGCGAGCAGGCGCTGGGTGGTGCGGGTGTCTTCGGCCGCGATGACGGTGGAGGCCTCGAGCGTTTCGACCAGACGACGTGAGGCATCCCCGAGGTTGCCGATCGGGGTCGCGGCGAGGATCAGCATGCGGTCAGTTTCGCACCCTTACTCGGCACACCCGTAAATCTGAAAGGAACCACGACCCCAGAAGGGCCCGACACGCCGCGTTCGCGGGCCGTCGACCCCCTTCGTTCCTTTCAGATGTACGCAGCCCCGTCGCGCCAGAGCTCACAGCCGGCGCCCATAGGCTTGTCGCGTGCAGCCGGCCAGCGACCTCGACCCCGAACGCACCGGCCCCATCCCGACCGACCCCCTGCTGCCCCTCGCGCGCCCCACGGTTTTCGAGCGTCTGAGGCTCTGGCTCCAGACCCGACCCGTAGTAGGTGGGCTCTGGCATTGGCTCGCACCCACCCTCGTCACCCTGCTCGCGGCGGTGCTGCGCCTGTTCAACCTGGGACATCCGCACGCTCTCGTCTTCGACGAGACGTATTACGCGAAGGATGCCTGGACCCTCTCGCAACTCGGCTACGAGTCGAAGTGGCCCGACGGAGCCGACGAAGCGTTCCTCTCCGGCGACACGATGGGCTTTCTCACCGACGGTAGTTTCGTCGTGCATCCCCCGCTCGGCAAGTGGCTGATCGCACTCGGCTACGGAATCTTCGGCGCGGACACCGCGTGGGGCTGGCGCTTTGCGGCCGCGCTCGCGGGCACCGCGGCCGTGCTGGTGCTGATCCTCATCGCCCGCCGGCTGACCGGTTCGACCGTCTGGGCATGCATCGCCGGACTCCTGCTCGCCGTGGATGGGCTCGGGATCGTCCTCGGCCGCGTCGCCCTGCTCGATGGCTTCCTGATGCTCTTCGTGCTGCTGGCGTTCTGGTTCGTCCTGATCGACCACGACAGGATGCAGGCCCGCATCGCCCTCGCAGCATCCGGCGACGACCCACCGACGTGGGGCCCCGTGATGTGGGCGCGTCCGTGGATCCTCGCCGCGGGCGCCGCTCTCGGTGCCGCGACCGCGGTGAAATGGTCGGGCCTTTACGTCCTGGCGGCCCTCGGCATCTACCTTGTTGTGACCGATTCCCTGGCACGACGGCGTGCGGGGATCCGGCGCTGGCTTCCGGATGCCGCACTCCGGCAGGGACCCGCGACGTTCCTCCTCTTCGTGCCGGTGGCGGCCCTCGTCTACCTGACGACGTGGACCGGTTGGCTCGTCACCCCGGGCGGCTACGACCGCGGTTCGGACGCGAATCCCTTCCTCGCACTCTGGAACTATCACCAGGCGATCTACAACTTCCACGTCGGATTGACCAGCGGTCACTCGTACGCCTCGCCCGCGTGGCAGTGGCCGCTCCTGCTGCGCCCGACATCGATGTACTGGCAGAAGACCGACGCGGGCGTCGACGAATGCGACATGGCCGGCGGGTGCGTGCAGGCGATTTCGAGCATCCCGAACCCCCTGATCTGGTACGCGGGAGTCGCGGCGATCGTGTTCCTGGCCGTGCGTTTGATCTGGCCGGGGGCCGGGCGTTCACGGGACTGGCGGGTGGCGTTCGTGCTCACGGGCGTTGCGGCTACCTATGTGCCGTGGCTGCTCTACCCCGAGCGGACGATTTTCCAGTTCTACACGATCGTGATCGTGCCGTTCCTGATCCTCGCCCTCGTGCTGTCGTTGCGCCGGATCGCCGGGCCATCGGATGCGCCGACCGACCGTCGCACGAGCGGTCAGGGCGCCGTCGCGGCATTCCTGCTCGTGGCCGTTGCGGTCTCGGTGTTCTGGTATCCGCTCTGGACAGCAATCGAAGTGCCGTACGAGTTCTGGCGTTTGCACAACTGGATGTTCAGCTGGATCTGACCCGCGTGTCGGATCCAGCCTCTCGCGCGGATTTAGGTAACTTGCCTAGTAACTATCCGTTCTATGCACTCCGTTAGATGCACCGTGCATGTGCGCTCCGGGAGGGTCGATGGCACTCGTCGAACCGCCCATCGCGCCGTCACGGATGCGAACGGTCTGGGTATCGGTCGGGCCGGGTCTGATCGCCGGCAACCGTGGCGGCAACTTTCTGGGCTGCATCGACGAGGTGCTCGGGGGCTTTGTCGCGACGGATGCGCGGGGTGAGCCCGTGGGTCGCTATCTCGAACTCAGCGATGCGAAGGCGGCACTCGGACGCCGCTCGAGCGACGCGCTTCTGCGCCGCAAGCCGCGAATGGCACGTCTGGGTTTGACAGCCGCGACCGGCATGGGCGTCGTCGCGCTGGGGGTCGCGCTCGCGGCCGTCGCCCTGACGACTTTCCGCTAGTCCATCTAGTCTCTCGTTTATTTAGCTAAATCTAAAAGCTAATCTGTCGTAGGCTGTGGGGCTCACGCGCTCGTCAATCACCGAGAGGGGCCCCGACGTGTCCGCCGACACCCGCATCGACCCGCTCGACGCGCTCCTCGCCCTCGAGGCGGCATTGGCGACCGAGGAACGCGATTTGCGTGGTGTCCTGAACCTGGGCGCCAATGACATCGTCGTCCTCCGCTTGCTACTCGCTGCCGAGCAGGCCGACGCGCTCGTGCGTCCGAGCGAGATCAGCCGCACGCTCGCGATCTCCACCGCAGCGACGACGGCGCTCATCGATCGACTCGAGACCCGCGGATACCTGGCACGCCGACCCCACGAATCCGACCGTCGCAGCATCCGTGTCACGGCCACCATCCCGGATGACTCCCCGATTCGCGCCGCGTTCGCCACCTCACGCGCGCACCGCGCCGACGCTCTCGACGGCCTGCTGCCCGAGCAAAGCGATGCCGTCGCTTCGGCATTCCGCCGGCTCAGCAGCGCGATCGCGCCGGGCGAATAGGGCTTCTCAGCCCGAGATGTCCCGAGGGTCCGTCGTGGGAAGTCGACAGACGAATGCCCGACAGTCGTACGCGGTCGGTCGTCCGTCGCGTGGCGCCTTACCCTCGAACAACGAGAACCCCGCGCCCGCGAACTGCGCGGCTCGATGCGTCGGCACGATCGCCACGACGTCGGCAGAGGCGGCGCGTGCCGCACGAGCGAGCGGGTCGTCCGCATCATCCGAAACAACGACGATCTGTCGCGGGGCCGCCGCCAGGCCCACCGCGATGGCGAGCAGTGCACCGTAACCCAGCGGCCGACCGAGCGCCTCGGCACCCCGTGAGGCGACGATCCCGGATGCGCGGGCGCGATACTCCTCGCCCGCCCCGAGCAGCCAGAGGTCCAGGCATGCTCCCGCGATGGCCGCGTCGCCCGAGGGCTCGTCGCCGTCCGAACCTTCGCCCGCCGCGGTGATCCCCTGAGCCGCGAGCACCGGGTCACCGCCGCCGGGCGCACGCACCGCGCGCGTTTCGGGCTCGACGCACAGATCGACGAGGGTTCGCGCCGCCACGGCGTACGCCGGCTCGGCCGCCGCGATCGAGAGCGCCAGCAGTCCCGATGCGAACTGGCCGTAGTCGGCCAGCACGGCCGGAGCACGCGACGGGATCTCGTCGAGCGAAGCACGCACGAGCGAGCCGTCGGGGCGCAGGTTGTTCTGAATCACGTCCTCGGCCGCGCGCGCCGCCGCCTCGATCCAGCTCGGCTTATCGAGCCGGGCTCCGGAACGGGCGAGCGCACCGATGGCCAGGCCGTTCCAGCCCGTGACAACCTTCCCGTCGACGGCGGGTGGCGACAGGTGTTCCCTGCCCACGGCATCCTGTGCGTAGTAACCGCCCTCGCTCCGCTGTCCCTCGATCACGGACTCGGAGTCCTGGGCCGCACCAAAGCCACCGGATTCCTGTTGCAGCACATCGATCAGAAACGCGGCGATTCCCGCGGCCACGTCCTCCTCGCCCGCTCGGACGGACGCATCGAGCAGCTGCGCGTTGTCTGTCAGCATGCGCTCGTAGTGCGGTACGGACCAGTCCCGGCGGGTCGCATACCGGAAGAATCCACCCTCAACCGCATCACGCAGGGGCGATGCCGCCATCGTCTGGACGGTGCGCGCGGCGAGCGCTGCCGCCTCGGGCGCGACCTGCCCCAGGCCCGGCGCCTGCAGGAATCGAAGCACCGTCGCGATCGGAAACTTCGGGGCGTCGACCGCGCCGCCGGAAATGAAGCCCCCGTACGCCGGATCCTCCGCCCCGGCGACCGCGCGCGCAGCACCGGCGAGATCCTCGAGCGTCGGGAGCGACCCGGCGCCACTCTGCGCCGCGGCGCGCAGGGCCTCGGCGATCGCCTCCGCGGTCCCGTCGACCTCGTCCCGCCGCTCGGTCCACGCCTCACGGACCGCCGTCAGCACATCGCGGAACGCCGGAACCGGCGGCCGCGCCTCGGGCGGATAGTACGTGCCCGCGTAGAAGGGGACGCCGGTCGGGGTCGCGAAGACGGTCATCGGCCAGCCCAGGTGCGGCGTGAATGCCGCGGCCGCGGAGAGATAGGTGGCGTCGACATCCGGATGCTCTTCACGATCCACCTTGATGGCGACGAAACCGTCGTTCAGTTGCGCCGCGATCGCCTCGTCCGAGAACGACTCCCGAGCCATGACGTGGCACCAGTGGCACGTGGAGTAGCCGATGGACACGAGAACGGGCACATCCCGCCGCGCCGCCTCGGCGAAAGCCTCGGGCCCCCAGGGGTACCACGCGACCGGATTGCCCGCGTGCGCGCGCAGGTAGGGGCTGCGTGCGTCGTCGAGGCGAGAGGTCATCGGCGTTAGTTGACGTCGTTCGGGTGCGCGCTGACGCGACCCGAACCATCGCCTGCGTCCAGCGCGTCGATCGCGGCCATCTCGGCATCCGAGAGCGCGAAGTCGAAGATGTCGGCGTTCTCGCGCAGCCGTTCGGAACGCACCGACTTCGGGAAGACGATGAATCCCTTCTGAATGTGCCAGCGCAGCACGACCTGGGCGGGCGTCTTCTCGTGAGCGACGGATGCCTCGTGCACCGGCTCGAGTCCGAACAGGTCGTACTTGCCCTGTCCGAGCGGGCCCCAGGCCTCGATGTGCATGTCGTTCTGCTGGCCCCACGCGACGATCTCGCGCTGTTGGTGTGCCGGGTGCAACTCGATCTGGTTGACGGCGGGAACCTCACCGGTCTCGGCGACGATGCGGTCGAGGTGCGCGATCTCGAAGTTCGAAACCCCGATCGAGCGCGACAGCCCGGCATCGCGCAGCTCGATGAGCTTCGCCCACGCGTGGACGTAGTTGTCGGCGGCGGGTGTGGGCCAGTGCACGAGGTACAGGTCGACGTGCTCGAGACCGAGCTTGTCGAGGCTCTCGCGGATCGCGGCGTTCGGCTCGTCACCGTCGTGGCGGTCGTTCCAGAGCTTCGTCGTGATGAAGAGCTCATCGCGCGGGATACCGCTGGCCGCGATCGCGGTACCGACGCCCTCTTCGTTGCCGTAGATCGCTGCGGTGTCGATGTGACGGTATCCGATCGACAGCGCCTCGGAGACCGCTCGCTGGGTGTCGCCCGCGGGAACCTTGAAGACCCCATAACCGAGCTGCGGGATGTCGTGGCCGGAACGGAGAGTGAGGGTGGGAATCGTCATCGCCCCAGCCTAGGGAGCACGCCGTGCCGGCGGGCCGGGCTTGACAGATCATGTCGGGGCCGAGGCATCCGCTCGCGCGGGCCCGAGCGGCAACGGAGCTCTCAGCCCATAGATGTGGACGGCACCCGGGCCACCCGAGAAGAACGTGTCCAGCGTCGGTGGGGCGACGACCGGCACCACCGTCACGAGGTCATCCGCAAAGCGGGCGAGCTCGGCATCCGTCGCGCTCGGCGAACGTCCGTCATCCCCGACCGCCGCACTCACGACGCCCGCGAGCTGGGTATGCGCCCGGTACCGCGGGTTCGCGGGATCGATGTAGTTGCCGTACGCGCTTCGCACTCCGAAGACCGAGCCCGAACCGGTCGGCAAGATGCTGTCGCCGACCGCGAGCTGACCGTCGACGTTGAACGCGTACCCGCCCGCGACCGCGGCGACCGCTCCGGGCGAAAGCGCAGCGCCGCACGAGGGGACGATCTGCAGGTCGATGCCGCCATCACCGCGGGGCCAGCGTGTGCGCGACATCGCGCCCCGCAGGCGAGCGTCGGCGTGATCGAGGCAGATCTCGACCGCGATGTCGGTGGCGATGTCCGGGGCAGAGCCATCCGTCGCCCCGAGCCGCAGAATCGCGTGTGCATCGAACGGGTCGCGCTTGAGATCGCCCGCCGAGAGGTCGACGTACGGGTGTGCGGACATCTGCTCGGTCACAACGTCTTCACGCCCCGTGACGTCCCACAGCACGAGATCCTCGGCCGAGTCGAAGACCTTGTCGGTTGTAGCGGCGTGAGCCGCGAA
>NZ_HG779610.1:0-11291 GCF_000582705.2 Microbacterium sp. C448 | reverse complement strand
GTGAGCCGCGAAGGGGGACCCCGCCGAGCCGAGCGGGGTGGCGCTCAAGATCAGCGCGCGATTGCGTACCTGGACGACCGCATGCGCGTGGCCCCACTGGAGGTAGTCGTCGATCATGTCGAAGACCTTCGCGGCGTCGTCGGCCGCCGCCTGACGGTACCGGTGCGCGAGGTCGGCGACGACGCCGTTGCGAACTCGCGTCGTCGGGCGCGAGAACACCTCGTGGGGGTCGTCGGCCGCGGCGGTCACCGCGGTGCCGAAGACGAAGACCCAGTTCGGATACTCCTCGGCCGGGAACTCCGCCGCCAGGCGTTCGAGAATGTGGGCGACGGGGTCCGACGCACCTGACGCGTGCAGATATGGGCCCTGCGGGCCGTGCCAGAAGAACTCCGGCGCGACGAAGACGTTCAACACGTCGGTCTCACCCGTCGGCAGCGCATCGCGGGCCGCGTGCACGGCCGCGCGCATGACGGAGAGTCTGCCCCCGACATCCGCCGCCACGTCGCCGAGACCGAGGTACGTGCCGCCCATCGCGGAGCCGCGGTCGGGGTTGCCGAGGGGCACGATCATCGCCGGGGCGGTCGGAATCGCATAGCCGATGAAGCGCACGTGTGCGAAACCCTCCGAGCCCATGCGGTCATCCTAGGGTCGCGCCGCTCTCGTGCCCATGACCGCGCCCGTGACGCTCGGCAGGGCAACGCCCGCGCGTCATACGATGGAGGGCTATGCCCGCGCCCATTCCCGTGATCTCGTTCCCGCCGGAGCTGCCCGTCAGCGCCGCCCGGGAAGAGATCGCGCGCGCCATCGAGGGCAACCAGGTCGTGATCGTCGCCGGGGCCACCGGTTCGGGAAAGACGACGCAGCTTCCGAAGATCTGCCTCGAGCTCGGCCGCTCCCGCATTGCCCACACGCAGCCGCGCCGCCTCGCGGCCCGCACGATCGCCGAGCGCATCGCCGAAGAACTCGAGGTGCCCCTCGGCACCCTCGTCGGCTACAAGGTGCGCTTCACCGACAACGTGTCCGACCAGACGCTCGTCGCACTCATGACCGACGGCATTCTGCTGAACGAAATCCACCGCGACCGGCTGCTGCGCCGCTACGACACGATCATCATCGACGAGGCTCACGAGCGCAGCCTCAACATCGACTTCCTGCTGGGGTACCTGACGCGGATCCTGCCCGAGCGACCCGATCTGAAGGTCATCGTCACGTCGGCGACGATCGACCCGCAGAGCTTCGCCGCGCACTTCGCGGATGCCTCGGGCACGCCCGCGCCCATCGTCGAGGTGTCGGGGCGGACGTTCCCGGTCGACATCCGCTACCGGCCTCTCGTCGGCGAGGCGAAGATCTCGAAGGAAAATCGGGCTCCTGAAGGCTCGTCGAGCCCAGATGAGGCCTCTTCCGACCCGATATTCCTTTCAGATTTACACACGGACCAGGAGCGACCGCCCCCCATCGACGAGCATGCCTACGACGTCGAGGGTGACGAGGTGGCCGGGATCGTCGCGGCGCTCCGCGAACTCGACCGCGAGGCCCCGGGCGACGTCCTGGTGTTCCTGCCGGGCGAGGCCGAGATTCGCGACGCGGCGGACGCCGTCCGGGGTGCCTACGCGCAGGGCGCAGCCCCGACCGAGGTGCTCCCCCTCTTCGGGCGCCTGTCGTCGGCCGATCAGCACCGCGTGTTCGAGCCCTCGCGGGTCGCGGGCGTGCGCCGCCGGGTCATCCTCGCGACGAACGTCGCCGAGACGAGCCTGACGGTGCCCGGCATCCGCTACGTCATCGACGTCGGCACGGCCCGGATGTCCCGCTACAGCAACCGCGCGAAGGTGCAGCGCCTGCCGATCGAAGCCGTCTCGCAGGCATCCGCGCAGCAGCGTTCCGGGCGCGCCGGACGCACGAGCGCCGGCATCGCGATCCGCCTCTACGCCGCCGACGACTTCGCCAAACGGCCCGAGTACACCGAGCCCGAGATCCTGCGGACGAGCCTCGCCTCGGTCATTCTGCAGATGCTCTCCCTCGGGTTCGGCGACATCGAGGCCTTCCCCTTCCTCACCCCGCCCGATTCGCGGGGCGTCAAGGCCGCACTGGACCTACTGGGCGAGCTCGGCGCCGTCGAACATGCTTCTGGAGGACACAGCCGGGGCGCCCCGCGCCTGACCCGCATCGGGCGCGACATCGCCCGCATGCCCATCGACCCTCGCTTCGCGCGCATGCTCATCGAGGCGCAGCGTACGGGCGCGATCGCCGAGGTGCTGCCGATCGTGGCGGGCATGTCGATTCAGGACGTGCGCGAGCGCCCCGAAGAGCGCCGCGAGGAGGCCGACCGGCTGCACGCGCGCTTCGCCGACCCGACGAGCGACTTCCTCGCGCTGCTGAATCTCTGGAATCACCTGCAGCAGGCGCAGCGCGAGAACGGGTCGAGCGCGTTCCGGCGCCTGTGCCGCGCCGAGCACCTCAACTATGTCCGCGTGCGGGAGTGGTTCGACGTGCACCGGCAGATCCGCAGCCTCGTCCCTGCGCAGAAGCCCTCGCCCGAGAGTGCCCGTTCCCTCCGCGAGGGTGCCCGTTCCGGGCGCGAAGGTGCCCGTTCCACCCCCGAGGGTGCCGGTTCTGCAGACCCCGACGAGCAGGCCCTCGACCCCGCGGCGATCCACCGCGCGATCCTTGCGGGCCTGCTCTCGCACATCGGACTAATCGACGAGCGTGCGGCACAGAAGGGCGCGGCACCGAGTGCTCGGCGCGCCCCGGCCTCGGAATATCTCGGCGCCCGAGGCATCCGATTCGCCATCTTCCCCGGCTCGGGCCTGCGCAAGGCCCGCCCCAAGGCGGTCATGGCCGCCGAGTTGGTCGAGACCTCGCGCCTCTATGCCCGCACGGTCGCCGCGATCGACCCCGCCTGGGCCGAGCCCCTCGCCGGCGACCTGGCGAAGCGTCAGGTGAGCGAGCCGCACTGGTCGAAGGATGCCGGGGCCGCCGTCGCCTACGAGAAGGTGACGCTGTTCGGGGTCGAGATCATCCCCCGCCGTCGCGTGCAGTTCGCTCGCATCGACCGCGCCGGGGCGCGCGAATTGTTCGTCCGGCACGCGCTGGTCGAAAACGAATGGGATCCGTCGAAGATCGACAAGCGTCTGACGAGTTTCGCGCGCGCGAACGACGAGCTGCGCCGCCGGCTCGAGCGGGTCGAAGAGCGCGAACGTCGGCGAGACATCCTCGCCGGAGACGAGGCGGTCTTCGCGTTCTACGACACGCATATTCCGCCCGAGGTATTCGACGTCCGCTCGTTCGAGAACTGGTGGCGTGAAGCATCCGCTCGCACGCCCAAACTCCTGACGATGCGCGAGCAGGACCTGCTCGAGGGCGAGGCGAGATCGGATGCCTCGGACTTCCCGACCCGCTGGACCCAGGGCGATCAAACCCTTACTCTCGCCTACCGGTTCGAGCCGGGGGCACCCGACGACGGGGTCGCCGTCGTCGTGCCGTTGGCGCTTCTCGCGAGTGTCCGCCCGGATGGCTTCGACTGGCAGGTTCCGGGGCTACGTCCGGATCTGGTGACCGCGCTGCTGCGGGCGCTGCCGAAGTCCATCCGCCGGCACGTCGTGCCCGCGGCGGACTGGGCCGCGAAATTCGCCGACGACCTGGCGGGCGCCGGCCCCGAGAGCCACGCGGGACTGCCCCCGACGTCCCTTGCCGCGGCGCTGGCGAAGCTCATCCAGCGCGTCGCCAACCAGCCCGTGACGGCCGACGACTTCGAGATGGACCGCGTTCCCGCGCACCTTCGCCCGACCTTCCGTGTCGTGGACGATCGCGGACGCACGGTCGGTTCGGGGCGAGACCTGCGGGAGCTGCAAGAGAGCCTGTCGAGCCGTGCGCGCGAGAGCGTCGCGACCCGGCTCGCCGCGCCGCCGTCGACAGGGAAGCCTCGGCGTGGCGCGGGTCCGGCCGCGCTCGTCGACCCGTCCCCGAGCACCGGGGCATCCGTCCGCGAGCGCGAGGGGATCACCACGTGGGACCTCGGTGACCTTCCGCCCGTCGTCGACACGCGCGTGGCGGGCGGCGTTGTCCGCGGGTACCCGACACTCGTCGACGATGGCACGAGCGTGTCGCTGCGCATCGAGACGACACCGGATGCCGCCGAGCGAACCCTCCGGGTCGGCATCCGCAGACTCGTGCTGCTCGCCGTGCCCTCACCCGTTTCGTACGTGCAAGAGCACCTGACCGCGAATGAGAAACTCGCCCTCGCCGCTTCTCCCTATGCCTCCGCGAAGGCGCTGATCGAGGACTGCCGCGCGGCGGCGGCCGACACGCTGATCCGCACTATTGCGCCGACCGGCGTGGTCCGCAGCGCCGGGGACTTCGCGCGTGTGCGCGACGCGGTCTCGGCCGGAATCGTCGAGGCGATGTTCGCCGCCGTGTCGCTGACCGCCCGAATCCTGCTGGCCGCACGCAACGTCGACAAAGCTTTGCGCGGGCAGAACGCCATGACCCTGCTGGGTGCGCTCGGCGATGTGCGGGCGCAGGTCGCGGGCTTGATCTATCCGGGTTTCGTGCTTCAGACCGGTACCGCCCGGCTGCCTCATGTGCTCCGGTACCTCGAGGGTGCTCGTCTGCGGCTCGAGGAGCTCGCCGACACCCCGGGCCGTGACCGCCAGAGGATGACCGAGTTCGAACGGGCAGCCGCCCTATACGCCGAGGCCGGTGGCACGATCCCCCTGAGTCCGGATGCTTCGCCGGCCCTCGCCCACACCCGCTGGTTGCTCGAGGAGTATCGCGTCAGCCTGTTCGCCCAGCGCCTGGGCACCGCGGAGCCCGTCTCGCTTCCGCGCATCACGAAGGCCCTGCGCGAGGGTTCATGACGCGGACCGTTCGGTCCACCTCCCGGCCCCGCCCCCACACCCCACGCCCGCGCGACCCCGCGCGACCCCACGCCAGAAGTGGGGCACCTCGCGTGCTGTGGGGCACGAGCAAACCTGCCCCACAGCATCAAACCTGCCCCGGTTCGGCACGGGCGGGCCTGCGGCGCGAGGTCTACGCTCGAGACAGATCGCAGTCCCCGACGAGGAAGAACGCATCACCATGACTCGCGCAATCGTCTATACCGAGTTCGGCGGGCCCGAGGTCCTCACCGTTACCGAGACCCCGACCCCCGAGCTGCGCCCAGCGCACCTGATCGTCCGGGTCGAAGCCGCGGGAATCAACCCGATCGACGCCAAGCTGCGCGCGGGTAGGCGTACGTCCGCCCCGCTCACGGCCCCGCGGCATATCGGCCGCGACGGTGCCGGCGTGGTCGTCGCCGTCGGCGATGACGTGCAGGGCTTCCGGGTCGGTGATCCCGTTGCATTCCGCGAGACATCCGGTACCTATGCGAGCGAGGTGCGGGTCGCCGCACACAATGCCATCCCCCGCCCGCCGTCGGTTTCGGCCGCAGCGGGTGCCGGCATCGGCATCCCGGTGGGAACGGCCTACCAGGTGCTCCGCTCGCTGGATGTCGGCGCGGATGACACCCTTCTCCTCCACGCGGGATCCGGATCCGTCGGCCAGGCCGCCATCCAGTACGCCCGGCTCTGGGGCGCCACCGTCATCGCGACGGCGAGCGAGCGCCGCTTCGACCGCGTGCGCGAGCTGGGCGCCACGCCGGTCGCGTACGGCCCGGGTCTGCTCGAGCGCGTTCGCGAGGCGGCACCGCAGGGCATCACGGTCGCGTTCGATGCGGCGGGGACCGACGAGGCGCTCGACGTGTCGTGCGAACTCGTGGCCGACCGTCATCGCATCGGAACGATCGTGCGCGGACAGGATGCCGGAAACTACGGCGTGCGCGCCTTCGGCGGCGGCAGCTCCACACCGCTCACCGAGACCGAGCTCGCCTGGCGTGCCGAGGCGTTCCCCGTGACGATGGCTCTGATCGCGGCGGGTGTGTTCTCGATCGAGGCGGGCCCTTCGTTCTCGCTGGAAGACGCCGCCGAGGCGCACCGCGCGATCGAGCGCGGTGTCGACGGCAAGATCGTCATCGTCCCCTAGCGCGCCCCCGGTCACTGAGCGCGGCTCCTCTGCTCCCTTCGACAAGCTCAGGGAGCGACGACGGTCACTGAGCCTGTCGAAGTTACCAGCTGTGCCGTCTACCCCGGATTCGGGCCCGTCGCGACGGGACGGTCCGGATGATTGGCCCACTGACTCCACGAACCGGGGTACAGAGTGGGCGCGAAACCCGCGAGCCGCAGGGCGACGAACGCGTGCGACGCCGTCACCCCCGAACCACACGACACGGCGACGGGCGATGCGGCGTCGACTCCCGCTGCCGTGAACCGCGCGCGCAGGGCCTCGGGCCCCAGAAACCGCCCATCCTCGTCGACATTTCCTGTCGTGGGCGCGTTGATCGAGCCCGGAATGTGGCCGGCGCGCGGGTCGATCGGCTCGACATCGCCGCGATAGCGCTCGGGTACCCGTACGTCGAGCAGAGCACCGGATGCTGCGAGCTCCGCGGCCTCGTCGATCGAGACCTGAGCGAGCCGGCCCGCCGACAGGGTGGCTGACCCGGCCACCGGCACCACATCGCCCTCGTCGAGGGGCAGCCCGGCTGCCGTCCATGCTCGGAGCGCCCCGTCGAGGATCCGCACGTCGGCAAGACCCGCGTCCGTCAGCACCCACCAGGCGCGGGCCGCGGAGAGCGATTTCAGGTCGTCGTAGACGACGACCGTGTCGCCGTCGTCGATCCCCCACCGGCGCACGGCGGCCTGGAGCGTCGCAGCATCGGGGAGCGGATGACGCCCGTCGGCCGGTTCGCCGTGCGCGGCCAGCTCGTCGTCAAGACTGACGTATACGGCTCCGGGGATGTGGCCGGCGAGGTAGTCCGGTCGCCCATCCGGACGATCGAGCCGCCATCGGACGTCGAGCACGCGGACCGGCGCTCCCTCGGCGATCAGCGCGGCAAGCGCCTCGGGCGTGATGAGGATGTTGGACATGGCTCTCCCGGGACGGTGACGGACGAATACGTGTCCAGGCTAGACGGCCGGAAACGACAAACGCGGCGATCGGATGACCCGACCGCCGCGTTGCCGTGTTGCATTTGCTCGTCGAGCTAGTTCGCCGAGCGACGCTTGTTGTAGACGTCGAATGCGACCGCGAGGAGCAGCACGAGACCCTTGACGGCCTGCTGCCACTCGATGCCGATGCCGAGGATCGACATACCGTTGTTCAGCACACCGATGATCAGACCACCGATGATGGCGCCACCGATCGTGCCGACACCACCCTGCACGGCCGCGCCACCGATGAACGCCGCAGAGATCGCCTCGAGCTCAAAACCGTCACCGGCCTTGGGGCCGGCGAGGTTCAGGCGAGCCGTGAAGATCAGGCCGGCCAGGGCGGCGAGGAAGCCCATGTTGACGAACAGCCAGAAGTCGACGCGGCGGGTCTTGATGCCCGAGAGCTCGGCCGCGTGGCGGTTGCCACCGATCGCGTAGATGTGGCGGCCGAAAACGGTGCGGTTCATCACGATGCCGTAGACGAGAACGAGGACGGCGAGGATGATCAGCGTCACCGGGATGCCCTTGTACGTCGCGAGCGAATAGGCGAAGAATCCGATCGCGACCGAGATCAGGGCGAGCTTGATGACGAACCACGTGAGCGGCTCTGAAACCTGACCGTACTTGGTGCGAGCCGCGCGCGTCCGCACCTGCTGCGTGATGAGCAGCACGATCGCTACGGCGCCCACACCGAGGGTCATGATGTCCGGATCGGTCTCGCCGAACAGGCCCGATACGAACCCGTTGCCGAGCGCACGGTACTCGGTGGGAAACGACCCGATGTTCTGGTTGCCGAGTACGACCAGCGCAAGACCGCGGAAGATCAGCATGCCCGCCAGCGTCACGATGAACGCGGGTATGCCGACGTAGGCGATCCAGAATCCCTGCCAGGCCCCGACCAGAGCTCCGATCAGCAGCGACAGCACGACGGCGAGCCACCACGGCATCCCCCACGTGACGGCGAAGACACCCGAACATGCGCCGACGAACGCCGCGACGGAGCCGACCGACAGGTCGATGTGGCCGGCGATGATGACCATCACCATGCCGATTGCGAGCACGAGGATGTACCCGTTCTGCACGACGAGGTTCGAGATGTTCTGCGGACGAAGCAGGATGCCGTTGGTCAGGATCGAGAACAGCACGATCACCGCGAGCAACGCGATGAAGATGCCGTTCTTGCCCAGGTCCGACAGGACGTGGCTGAGCCACGACGTGAATCGGTTCTGGACGGGGTTGACGTTTGCTCCGACGGCGGTGGATTCCGTCGAGGGCGGGGTGGGGTTGGACATTGTCACTCCTGTGTGCGACCGCGCCTCAGCGCGGCTTCTCCATGGTCATGAGCTTGAGGACAGCTTCGGGGGTTGCTTGTTCCACCGGCAGCTCACCGGTGATGCGCCCCTCCGAAAGGGCATAGACGCGGTCCGAGATTCCCAGCAGTTCGGGCAGCTCGGACGAGATTACGATGATCCCCTTGCCGGATGCCGCGAGCCTGTTGATGATCGAGTAGATCTCGTACTTGGCGCCGACGTCGATACCGCGGGTGGGTTCGTCGAGGATCAGGACATCGGGGTCCGAGTAGATCCACTTCGACAGGACGACCTTCTGCTGGTTGCCGCCCGAGAGCTTGCCGGTCTTGACCAGCACGCTCGGCGCCTTGATGTTGAGGTCGCGACGGTATTCGTTCGCGACCTTGAATTCCTCGTTGTCGTTGACGAGTCCGGCCTTCTCGAGTTTCTTCAGCGCCGCCATCGAGACGTTCCGCTTGATGTCCTCGATGAGGTTCAGCCCGTAGGTCTTGCGGTCCTCGGTGGCATAGGCCAGGCCGTTCGCGATGGCCTCCGACACCGTGCGGGTCTTGATCTCCTTGCCGCGGAGGAAGACCCGACCGCTGATCTTGGACCCGTAGCTACGGCCGAACAGGCTCATCGCGAACTCGGTACGCCCGGCACCCATGAGGCCGGCGATGCCGACGATCTCGCCCGCCTTGACGTTGATCGAGACGTTGTCGACGACGCGGCGACTGGAATCCTGCGGGTGGTAGGCGGTCCAGTCCTCGACGCGCAGCAGTTCTTCGCCGATGTCGGGGGTGTGGTCGGGGTAGCGGTGTTCGAGGTCGCGACCGACCATGTCGCGGATGATGCGGTCTTCCGTGACGTCGTTCTTGCGGATCGTTTCGATCGTCTTGCCATCGCGGATGACCGTGACGGAGTCGGCGATCTTCTTGATCTCGTTGAGCTTGTGGCTGATGATGATCGACGTGATTCCCTGACCCTTGAGGTGCAGGATCAGGTCGAGCAGGTGCGCCGAGTCCTCGTCGTTGAGCGCGGCCGTCGGCTCGTCGAGGATCAGCAGCTTCACACGCTTCGAGAGCGACTTCGCGATTTCGACGAGCTGCTGCTTGCCCACGCCGATGTTCTTGATCGGGGTGGTGGGGTTCTCGCGCAGACCGACGCGAGCGAGGAGTTTGGATGCCTCGAAGTTGGTCTTGTTCCAGTCGATCAGACCGAACGGGCCACGCACCTCGTTGTTGAGGAAGATGTTCTCGGCGATCGAGAGGTGCGGGCTGAGCGCCAGCTCCTGATGGATGATCACGATGCCCTTGGCCTCGCTGTCGCCGAGACCGCGGAACGAGACGACCTCGTCCTCGAAGACGATGTCGCCGTCGTAGGTGCCGTGCGGGTAAACACCCGACAGCACCTTCATGAGCGTGGACTTGCCTGCGCCGTTCTCGCCGCAGATCGCGTGCACCTCGCCGCGCTCAACCGAAAGCGTGACCTGGGAGAGCGCCTTCACTCCCGGAAACGTCTTCGTGATGCCGCGCATCTCGAGAATGGGCTGCGTCATGTGTTCTCCTCCTCAGGAGACCGCGCACCCGGCCGGGCGGAATGATCCGCCCGGCCGGGTGACGACGGGTTTAGCCGTTGATTTCTTCTTCGGTCCAGTAACCGGTGTCAACCAGCGTCTGGGTGATGTTGTCCTTGACGACGATCACCGGGTCGAGCAGGAACGACGGAACGATCTTCACACCGTTGTCGTAGTCCGTGGTGTTGTTCGTCTCGGGCTCTTCGTCGTTGAGCAGGGCAACAGCCATGTCCACAGCAACCTGCGCGAGCTCGCGGGTGTCCTTGAAGATGGTGGCGTACTGCTCGCCGGAGACGATGGCCTTGACCGAGTCGAGCTCGGCGTCCTGGCCCGAGATGATCGGCCAGTCTTCGCCGACCGCGTAACCGGCGTCGGTGAGGGCCGAGATGATGCCGCGCGAGATGCCGTCGTAGGGCGAGAGCACGGCGTCGACCGTGGTGCCGTCGGAGTAGTTCGCCGTGAGGATGTCCTCCATGCGGCTCTGGGCGGTCTCGCCGTCCCAGCGGAGCGTAGCGACCTGCTCGATGTCGGTCTGACCCGACTTGACGACGAGCGTCCCATCGTCGATCAGCGGCTGGAGCACGTCCATGGCGCCATCGAAGAAGAAGAACGCGTTGTTGTCGTCGAGCGAACCGGCGAACAGCTCGATGTTGAACGGGCCCTCGGGTGCGCCGTCGATCGGCGTTCCGTCGAGCTCGGCCAGGCCGAGGCCGTTGAGCACCGACCACGCCTGCTGCTGTCCGACCGTGAAGTTGTCGAACGACGCGTAGTAGTCGACGTTCTCCGAGTCGCGGATCAGGCGGTCGTAGGCGATGACCGGGATCTCGGCGTCGGCCGCATCCTGCAGCACCTGCGACAGCGTGGTGCCGTCGATCGAGGCGATGATGAGGGCCTCGGCACCCTTCGTGATCATGTTCTCGATCTGCGAGACCTGGGTGGGGATGTCGTCCTCTGCGTACTGGAGGTCGACGGTGTAGCCCTGGTCCTCGAGGGCAGCCTTGACGGCGTCGCCGTCCTGGATCCAGCGCTCGGAGCTCTTGGTGGGCATGGCGACGCCGATCAGGCCGCCGCCTCCTTCGCCTTCGCCGCTGCCGCCACCGGTGCCGGCGCAGGACGTGAGCAGCAGGGCGCCTGCGGCGACCGCTGCGACCAGAATCTTCTTGGCTTTCACTGTGAGTTCCTCTCGTGGGACTTCTTCGTCTTGGTGATATTCAGTTATCGGTCTACCCACGGTCGTTGCCGCGGGAAGCTTGTGCGCGTCAGCGATCTCGCCGCGCGTCTGTTGTCTGTCCGTAGACGTTTTGGTAGCGGCCGTAGAGGGCGTCGATCTTGTCCTGCGGGATCGGGATCAACGGCCCCGCCTCCCGGGCGATGTGGACCGTGCGGGCAGCGTCTTCGCACATCACC
>NZ_HG779609.1:0-37875 GCF_000582705.2 Microbacterium sp. C448 | reverse complement strand
GGGGCCGCGCGTCGCCCGCCGCGGCGGTGCTTTCACCGTGACCCGCACAGCACCGCTCCGTGGTTTCGACGTCGATCTGTCCGCGGCCGGAGAGCTCGCCCCCACGATTGTGGGACTCGCGGCTCTCGCCGACGGCCCGTCGAACATCACGGGCATCGGACACATCCGTCTGCACGAAACCGACCGGATACGCGCTCTCGTCGATGGACTGAATGAGCTCGGCGGTGAGGCGAGTGAGTTGCCCGACGGCATCCGCGTCGTGCCGCGTCCGCTCCACGGCGGCCTGTGGAAGTCGCACCATGACCACCGGATGGCGACGACCGGCGCCCTGCTCGGTCTGAGCGTTCCGGGCATCAAGATCGACGACCTCAGCGTGACCGCCAAGACTTTGCCGCAGTTCGAACAGCTGTGGAACAGCATGCTCGCGGGCTCGTCCGCCACGCCCAGCGCGCCCGAGTAGACGATGCGTAAACGATGAGCGGCTCGGATCCGAACTGGTGGGATTACGACGACGCCGAGACGGACGAAACGGACGAGCTCGACGAATCCGACATCCGGATGCGTCCGAATCCCAAAGCGAATCGACCGCGCAGCAAGCGACGCCCCGCTCATACCGACGCGGAGATCGGTCGCGTGATCGGCGTGGACCGCGGCCGATACTCGGTTCTGATGCGCGAAGACGCCCCGGACGAGCACGAGGTTTCCGCCGTTCGGGCACGGGAGCTGCGCAAGCAGCCGATCGTCACGGGCGACCGGGCTCGGGTCGTCGGCGACACCTCCGGTGACGAGGGGACACTCGGCCGCATCGTCGGCATCGAGGAGCGGACGACCCTGCTGCGGCGGTCGGCGGATGACACCGACCAGGTCGAGCGCATCATCGTCGCGAATGCCGATCAGATGCTGATCGTCGTCGCGGCCGCGGATCCCGAACCCCGTACCCGCCTCGTCGATCGCTACCTGGTGGCGGCGTTCGACGCGGGCGTCCGCCCGATGCTGGTCGTCACGAAGACCGATCTCGCCGATCCCGCCGAATTCCTCTGCCACTTCGAGGGTCTCGACGTCGAGGTCTTCACCAGCGCACAGGGCGAGGTGCCGATCGAGCGCATCGGCGCGGCGCTCGTCGGACACTCGACCGTCTTCGTCGGTCATTCGGGGGTCGGCAAATCCACCCTCATCAACGCCCTCGTGCCGAGTGCGAAGCGCGCGACGGGGCACGTGAACGAGGTCACGGGGCGCGGGCGCCACACCTCATCGTCGACGGTCTCGCTGCGCTACGTCGGGGATGCCGGACGCGGATGGGTCATCGACACGCCGGGCGTCCGTTCCTTCGGCCTCGGCCACGTCGACCCGGCCAACATCCTGCGCTCGTTCACCGACCTCGACGAGATCGCGAAGGACTGCCCCCGCGGGTGCACGCACCTGCCGGATGCGCCGGACTGCGCGATCGCCGATGCTGTTGCCGAAGGACGTCTGGGGCCCCACGGCGCCGCACGGTTCGATTCCCTGCAGCGCCTGCTGTTGACCTTCGGAAAAGTGGCGGGACGCGAGCGGCACCCTACGCTGGACGAATGAGCACTGCACGCCTCGAGCCCGGTACGCCCGCCCCCGACTTCACCCTGCCCGACCAGGACGGCACCCCCGTTTCGCTTGCCTCGCTGCGCGGCAAGCGCGTCGTGCTGTTCTTCTATCCGCGCGCGATGACCCCCGGCTGCACGACCGAGGCGTGCGACTTCCGCGACAGCCTCGCCCCGCTGCACGCCGCGGGTTATGTCGTCCTCGGAATCTCGCGCGACGAACCCGCGACGCTCCGTGAGTTCCGCGAGCGCGACGGGCTGACCTACGACCTGCTGAGCGACCCCGATCACTCGGTCCACGACGCCTACGGCGCCTGGGGCGAGAAGCAGAACTACGGAAAGACGATCGAGGGCGTCATCCGCTCGACCTTCATCCTGGACGAGGACGGACGGGTCGACCAGGCCCTCTACAACGTCAAGGCGACGGGGCACGTCGCCCGCATCCGCAAGCTCGTCGGCATCGACGCCTGAGCGGCACGCGGGGGCTTTACGTCGGGTGATTTACGAGTCGGCGGGCTGCGCGTCCCGTCGACCCGCCGCGCGTGCGGCCGCGATCACCAGGATCAGCGTGATCACCGCGGGAACGGCAAGCGCGAGCGCCACGAGCGGGTGAGCGTAGGCACCGGTGGCGGCGCCGAGCGCCACCGCGAGGATCAGCAGCTGCGCGACGATAGCGCCCGAGCGGCCCCATCCGCGATCGCGCAGGATCGCGATCGCGAAGGCGAAGAGGGCAACCGCGGCGATGACGGTCATCAGGATCAACGCCCAGGCGGTGCCCAGATCCGTCGTGTCTCCCGCGATCAATGACGGCATCATCCATCCCGCGAGCGCGGCTACGGCGATTCCCTCGAGCCCGACGAGGATCGCGGCGGCCCACGTTGTGGCATTCGCTTCGATCGGCTGCGGCGCGGTGGCTTCTGGTTGCATTTCCCTACCTCACCGCTCCCTGTGCGCCCGATCTATTGTGAAGAACCACCAAGCCACTGGGCCGATGCTCAGCATCCTGCACAGAATTCACGCACTCGACCCTTGATCGGACCGAAGCCGTGTGGGACGATGGTGAAAGCCATGTGCTCCCACAGCGCCGTGGGGCGAGCATTCTGCTCGCACCTACCAGGGTAACGGACCCGAAACCGATCTCTGAGCACTCGCTCACAACCCACCACGCAACAAGGAGCATCTGCATGGACTGGCGCGACAAGGCCGCATGCCTCACGGTCGATCCCGAACTGTTTTTCCCGGTTGGCAACACCGGGCCGGCGGTCGACCAGATCGAGAAGGCGAAGGCCGTTTGCGCCCGCTGCACCGTGACGGAAATCTGTCTGCAGTACGCCCTCGAGTCGGGTCAGGACTCCGGCGTCTGGGGCGGCCTGTCCGAAGACGAGCGACGCGCACTCAAGCGTCGCGCCGCGCGCGCCCGCCGCGCCTCGTAACCCGGCTCAGCCCCTCGGCCTGTCGATCCACCGCAGCGGAATGTCGATCGTGACTTCCGTTCCGCTGCCCATGATCGTGTGCCAGTCGATCGTGCCTCCCAGCTCACCCTGGATCAGCGTGCGAACGATCTGCGTGCCGAGCCCGCGCCCGACCTGACCCTCGGCCAGGCCGACGCCGGTGTCTCGAACGCTCACCTTGAGTCGCGACGACGACCGCTTCGCCTCGATCTCGACCTTGCCTTCGCGACCGGCAAGGCCGTGCTCGACGGCGTTCGTGACGAGCTCGGTGAGCGCGAGCGCGAGGGGCGTGGCGTACGCGCTCGGCAGCTTGCCGAACGTCCCCGTCGAGCGTGTCTGAGCGCGCGTACCCGCGCCCGCGGCCACCTCGGCGACCAGCTTGAGCACGCGGTCGAACACCTCGTCGAAGTCGACGGTCTGCGTCAAACCCTCCGAAAGCGTGTCATGCACGACAGCGATCGCCGACACACGACGCATCGCCTGGACGAGAGCCTCGCGCGCTTCTTCGGAGTGGGTGCGGCGGGACTGGATGCGCAAGAGGGATGCCACGGTCTGCAGGTTGTTCTTCACCCGGTGATGGATCTCGCGGATCGTCGCGTCCTTGGTAATGAGTTCCTGCTCCTGGTGGCGCAGCTCCGTGACATCGCGGCAGAGGACGATGGCGCCCGAGCGCTCACCGTTCTCGCGGAGCGGGATCGCGCGAAGCGACACCGTCACTCCGCGCGCCTCGATGTCGGCCCGCCAGGGCGCACGACCCGTCACGACGAGCGGCAGTGATTCGTCGATCGTCTCCTTCGCGGGAAGGATGCGGGTCGTCACCTCGCTGAGCGACTCACCTTCGAGCTCGTCGTCGAATCCGAGACGCCCCCACGCGGAGAGGGCATTCGGGCTGGCAAAAGTTGTGGTGCCGTCGACATCCAGACGGATGAGTCCGTCGGATGCGCGGGGCGCACCCCGCCGCGGCCCGGTCGGGGCCGACAGGTCGGGGAAGTCTCCGCGCGCGATCATGCCGAACAGATCGTCGGCGCAGTCGTTGAAGGTGATCTGCTGTCGGCTGGGCGTGCGGGCCTCGCCGAGGTTCGTGTGTCGTGTCAGAACCCCCAGGACCACCGCCGGGTGGCCCTCGCGTAGCGGGCCACGAACGATCGGCACCGCCCGCACCCGGGTCGGCGTCTCTTCGAACCAGTCGGGCGAGGCCGAGTCGATGATGCGGACACCGTGCGCCGCATCCTGCACCTGGGTTCGCCACTGCGGACGCACCTGGTCACCGACGATATCGCGGTAGAAAAGCGTGGCCGCTCCTGATGGACGGGTGTGAGCAACGGCAATGAACGAGTCATCGCTGGTCGGCACCCAGAACACGATGTCGGCGAAGGCGAGGTCCGCGAGCAGCTGCCCGTCACCCGCGAGGCGATGCAGCCATTCGATGTCATCGGCGCTCGAACGGCCCTGGGCGGAGACGAGTTCACTGAGGGTCGGCACCGATCCAGCCTATGCCGTGAGCCGCTTATCCCACCCCTTGCCCCGGCCGTGAGAGACGCGGGAGAACACCGATGGCCGTCGCGCCGCATGCCCTTCGTTCCCGCCGCCGATCGTCGCATCGTGCGCCGCACTGTGGCGGTCATCGTGCCTCAGAACCGGCATCAACACGTCGCCCGTGAACCGGCGCATCGCGCCCACCAGAGCAGATCGGGGCGCGACGGCCACGATGGGCTGAGCCTGCAGCACGGCGGCGTCCGCCGCGCGCTGATCCTCCGGCAAGAACGCCACGTCGCGGATGCCCGCGAACCGATCGAGCGTCCGCCGGATCTGGCCACGGGCGTCGAGACCGAGACCGCCCGGCCGCAGCCGATTTGCGAGGACGAGCACCGGTGTTGATCCCGCGATCGCGCGTAGCTCGGCGTATCCCCGCACGAAGCGGGCGACACCGACGGGGTCGGCCGTGCAGACCGCCACGATGACGTCCCCGGAGCGCAGCGCAGCGATCGTCGCGGCATTGCGGCGCGGACCCTCGAGATCGTGCATGAGCTCTTCGTCCTGTTCGACTGGCGCCGCCACATCGACGACCGTGTATGGCGCCCAGCGCCGTGCGGCCTCCAGCGCGATCGTGACGCGATCTGCCGCGAGTTCCGGCCATCGGCCCCGGCGGTTGATTCCGCACAGCACATCGACGCCGGCGCCCGCCACCCGAACCGGTGCGCTGATGCGGGCGAGCTCCCGCTCATCGAGCGTGCCGAGGCCCGCCTGGCGACAGGCCGAGGGAAAGCCTGGGCCCTCGTCGGCGAGGCCCAGTGCCAGCGCGAGCGACGGAGCGTGCGAGTCTGCGTCGATGAGTGCTGTCCCCGCTCCCCCGCGGGCCAGCTCGAACGCGAGCATACTGGCGACGGTCGAGCGGCCCGGCGCCCCCTCGGGGCCCCAGACCACAACGACACGTCCCGCCGCGGCACTCGGGATGAGGTCATCCTCTCGAACCACGCCCCGAACGGCGGCCGCGATCTCTTCTGCCCGTGGCGCCACGAGGGAGGCGGCTAAGCCGAACGCCGCGGCGACCCGCTCGCCGTCGGCGTCGCCCGCGAGCGTCACGATTCGGATCCCTCGCCGATCGCATACCGACACCAGATGGGAGCCGAGAGTGCGGCGGTCAGCCGCCAGAACGAGTACGTCGACTCCCTCGAGTACCTCGAGAGCGCTCACGAGATGTGGGTCCTCAAGCACGACCGGATCGATCACCGTTTCGATGCGAACACCCGTTCGCTCGAGTTCCACCGCGAGTCGCTCACCACGGTGACCCGCGACGGCCAGCACCACCCGCGGACTCATGCGCCGCCCGCCGCCGGGACGATCGACAGCGCGGCCGAAGCCGCGACAGCCTGCAGCACAGCCGCGACATCCGATCGCGGTACGACGAGTTCGAGCGACGAGCCACGGGCCCCCAGCAGGCTGTCGGCCTCTTCGACCGCGGCGACCGTCGCGTCGGCGACGAGGATGGCGGGGGTGCCGAACACGCCCTGTTCCAGAACCGGCGACGCCCACAGTTCAACGATGCTCCCGGCGACAACGTCCGACGGCACTGCCGTCGTCGTTTGGACCACGACCGTCGTCACCCGCGCGCGCACCCCGTCTTCGAGCGCGCTGACGGGCACGAGCTCACCTTCGGTGACGGTACGTGTTGCGAGGGAACCGGGGACCAGGGCATCCGGGCTGAGGTAAACACCCTCGGCAGCCCCGAGCGACGCCTCGACGACCCGCAGATCGGCGGCCGTCACTTCGTCTCCGGGCACGATCGTGCGCGCCGCCGCGAATACGGGAACCGTCTGCCGCGCGACCGTGACCGTGGCCCACACACCGGCGACCGAGGCGACGATGAGCCCCAGGCCGACGAAGAATCGCACGTCGTTCCAGAATGCGCGCGGGCGCCGCGGTGGGCCCTCGAGAGCGGTCATATCGATCCCCCATGGTGTTGCTGCGTGTGGCGGCGAGTCGCCGCGGCCTGTGGCTGTGCGTCGATGTCTGGACGCCGATCGGCGCTCCGCACCATCGTCGCCGATCCCTCTCCAACGCCCCCGTGGTTATCCACAGGATGCCGCGCCCGACGCCGCGTCGGGGGGTCCATAATGGGGTCATGTCCGAGAGCTCCCCCAGCCCTCGCTACCTGGCTCCGTCGCAGGTGGCTGAGCTGTTGAGCATCTCGGTCGACGAGGTCATGGATCTCGTGCACGAGGGTCGCCTACGCGGAGCCCGACTGGGCTCCCCCGCCAAGTGGCGTATCGATGAGCAGAGCCTGCGCGGCTACATCGACGATCAGGTCGAAGAGGCCCGCCAGATGCATCTGTGGCAGCAGTCGCAGGCGGCAAGCTTCCCCGAAGTATGGGGTTCGGGGAACGCGACCCGGCCCGAGTAGACCGTTCCCGGGCTGCTCACAAGAGCGCCGGCGACTCGCCCCGCTCGAGCGAGAGCCACGCGATGGCGTCGAACGGTACGAGCCGGAACGCATGCACCTCTCCCGTCCGACGTGCGGCGCCCGCGTCGTGCACGGCGAGATCGAGATGATCAAGACCCACGCGGTCGATCGTCCCGGACTCCGCTCCGCCCCACAGTCCGTGCGCCCGCACCGGCACACGGCGTCGCGCGAGGTCGCGCAAGACGAACCCCAGCGTCAGCCTGTCCGCAAGCCCGGCATTCACCCGCTGCGCGTCCGGACGGGCGGCGCGCATGAGCGCGACCTCCGACGTCGTGAGCGATGCGACGGCGGCCGTGCGCACCAGCGCGAGCCCACCGGTGGGCGTTTCGAGGCGGAGTGCCGCGAAGTCCGTACCGACCGCCTCGACCGAGCCGCGCAGAACGGAGCTGTCGGCGAGCGCAACGGAGACCGTCTCGCTGACGGCGGCACCGGCGAATGCGACCAAACGGTCATGCAGACGGACACGCGAAAGGCGCAGACGTTCGCTCTCGCTGTCGAGTGCGGCGCGCTCGCTTTCCCACTCCGCGGCGAGCTGCCCCTCGAGGTCTTCGAATAGCCGCTCCCAGCGCACAACAGGACCCTAGGTGAAAAGTTTCGGATTGATCACGAGTTATCCACAGAGGGCAAATCCCCAGCTTGGGCTGGGCTTTGCTGTGGTCTACTGCAATCTCAGCCCGGTCAGCGAGAGATGGGGGTCTCCATGAGCACACCAGCCGGCAATGCCCAACAAGGCATGGCCCGACAAGGCGTGGCCCGACAAGGCGTGGCTTCACGTCGTGTGCGGTCGGTGGATGCGGACGAATTCTTCTCACCGCAGCGCACACCCTCCTCCGCTCTGCCCGATCCCGAACCGCTGATCACCAACCTCGCTCGCGGCGTCATGGAAGTTTTCGCCGGCGTGCGAGAAGTCGACCAGCTCGCGCGGTGGTTCGCCGAGGATGCCTACCGTCGACTCCTCACCCGCAGCAATCTGGCGGCCCGTGCGCGCAACGCGCGCGGTGTGCGGGCGATTCGGCCGGTCTTCGACATCCTGAGCGTTCGACACATGTCCCCCGCGGATGGCGTCGTCGAGTCCGTCGTCATCCTCGCGGGACCTCACCGCACGCGGGCCATCGCGCTGCGGCTCGAGGGAACCGACGGGCGCTGGCGCGCGACATCGCTGGCACTGCTGTAGCCGACGGCACGAAAAATCCCAGGTCAGCCTGGACCATGAGCGCACGCGGTACTGCCATGATGACACCGTGACCGTTACCCCGAACGTTTCCCCCACACCCGAGAAGATCTCTCCCGCGAATCGCATCGTCCTCGCGCTGCTGCTCGTCAGCGCCTTCGTCGTCATGCTCAATGAGACGATCGTCGGCGTCGCCCTGCCGACGATCATGAAGGACCTCGGGGTTGACCCCGTGACCGGCCAGTTCCTGGTCACGGCGTACATGCTCACGATGGCGGTCGTGATCCCGCTGACCGGGTTCCTCATGAAGCGCTTCACCACGCGACAGGTGTTTCTGGGTGCCATCTCGCTGTTCGTCGCGGGTACCGCGGTCGGTGCGATAGCGACTCTGCTGCCGTAGAGCATCCAGTTCGGCGTACTGCTGATTGCACGCATCCTTCAGGCAGCGGGTACGGGCGTCATGACGCCCCTCCTCATGACAACGATCATGACGGTCGTTCCTGCATCGCGGCGCGGAGTGATGATGGGCTTGATCGGCGTCGTCATCTCCGTCGCCCCGGTCCTGGGTCCGCTGGTCGGTGGCGTGATCGTCACCTTCCTGCCCTGGTCGGCCCTGTTCCTCACCATCCTTCCGCTCGGGATCGTCTCGCTCGTGCTGGGTATGCGTTACATGGTCAACATCACCCCGACCGCGAAAGTACCGGTCGACATCGTCTCGGTGATCCTGTCGATCTTCGCTTTCGGAGGCATCATCTACGGCCTCGCGAGCTTCGGCGACCGGGTGAGCGATGCCGGTGGACTCCCGCCGTGGGTTCCGCTCGCGATCGGTCTCGTCGCTCTCGTCGTATTTGTTCTTCGGCAACTGCGCCTTCAGCGCACCGACTCCGCCCTGATCGATCTGCGCATCTTCACGTCGAGCACCTTCACCTGGGCACTCGTCACGATGGTCGTGATGAACGCGATTCTCTTCGGGTCCCTCACCCTGCTCCCCTTCTACATCCAGGAAGGGCTCGGCGCAGACCCGTTGCAGTCCGGAATGATCGTCATGCCCGGCGGTCTGCTCATGGGCATCGCGGGCCCATTCGTCGGCGGCCTGTACGACAAGATCGGTCCCCGCCCCCTGATCATCCCGGGTGCGTTCATCACGACGTTCGCGCTGACCCTCATGGCGATACTCTTCACGCCGAATGCGTCTCTGGGGACCGTGGCCGTTCTGTACCTCGTGCTGTGTTCCGGTTTGGCGCTGTTGTTCTCCCCATTGTTCACGGTCGCGATGGCCGGTGTGCGTCCGAAGTACTACACCTACGCGAGCGCCGGGATCGGCACGGCGCAGCAGATCGCCGGCGCGCTCGGCACATCGGTGTTCATGGTGATCTATGCCATGGGACGCGGCACGACCGCTACTCCCGAGTCTGTTGCGGATGGCACACACGGTGCACTCGTGGTCGCGGCGGTCGCCTCGGTGGCGATCGTCGTGTTCGTCTTCTTTGTCAAGAAGCCTGCGCTCCAAGAAGAGCCGGCGGAGTTGGAGCCCGCTCGGGTGTGAGCGGGCGACATCCGACTCGCTAGCCCTCCGTCGCGTCGATCAGGTCGAGGAGTTTCTTCAGCTCGTTCTCGATCTCGGTGTGGTCGTACTGACCGGCGCGGGATTCGCCCGAGATGACGCCCGAGCGATGCACACGGCGGAAGTCTCCGTAGGGGAAGCTGTACGCCTGCTTGGTTTCGGGGTTCGCGCTCCTGTCGATGCCGAGGTGCCAGTGGGAGAACGCGGTCCACCCCGCACTCTCGATGAACGCGTTCTCGTCTTCGGCGTTCGGCGCCGCCTCCGACCAGTCGTCGCGTTCGTCCCGCACGACCTTGCCCTCGCGCACGAGCGAACGCGCCTGCCGAAGCGCCGGTTGGTTCAAATCGATAGCCATGCCCGGCACGCTAGGACGGGCTTCGTCCGGCGCACAGGGCCTTGACGAATCCGTTCTGCGTGCTAGTTACTGCCGGTACGAGGATAGGAAGTTACCGAGACGCTCGATCGCATCCGCGAGGACCCGAGATTCGGGCAGGGTGACGACCCGCAGGTGGTCGGGCGTCGGCCAGTTGAAGCCCGTGCCCTGCACGAGCAGAACACGCTCGGCCACCAGGAAGTCGTAGACGAACTTCGCATCGTCACGGATCTCGTGGACCTCGGGGTCGAGTCGCGGAAAGGCATACAGCGCACCCCGGGGGCGCACACACGACACGCCGGGGATGGACTCGAGCCCCTCCCACGCGACATCCCGCTGTTCGTGCAGCCTGCCCGACGGAGCGATGAGCGCGTCGATCGACTGCACGCCCGACAACGCCGCCTGCACCGCATGCTGCGCGGGCACGTTCGGGCACAGACGGGTCGAGGCGAGCAGGTTGATCCCCTCGAGGAAGCCGGCGGCGTGCGCCTTCGGCCCGGTGATGACCATCCAACCCGAGCGGTAGCCCGCGACCCGGTACGTCTTGGACAGACCGTTGAAGGTCAGGCAGAGCAGGTCGGGCGCGATCGATGCCATCGGGATGTGCTTCGCGTCATCAAAAAGGATGCGGTCGTAGATCTCATCCGCCAACAGCAGCAGCGAATGCTCGCGGGCGATCTCGGCGATGCCCTCCAGAATCTCGCGGGTGTACACAGCGCCCGTGGGGTTGTTCGGGTTGATCACGACGATCGCCTTCGTCTGCGGCGTGATCTTCGAGCGGATGTCTTCGAGGTCCGGCTGCCATTCGGCGTTCTCATCGCAGAGATAGTGAACGGGCGTGCCCCCCGACAGGCTCGTCATCGCCGTCCAGAGCGGGTAGTCGGGCGCCGGGATCAGCACTTCGTCACCCTCGTCGAGGAGCGCCTGCATCGTCATGGTGATGAGTTCGGAGACCCCGTTGCCGAGGAATACGTCATCGGGGTCGATACGGGGAAAGCCGGGCTCTTCTTCATAGCGGTACACGACCGCCTGGCGAGCCGACAGGATGCCTCGGCTCTCGCTGTACCCGTGCGCGGTCGGCATGGCCGCGATCATGTCGCGGACGATCTGGTACGGAGCTTCGAAACCGAACGTCGCAGGATTCCCCGTGTTGAGCTTGAGGACCGTCTGTCCCTCGGCCTCGAGCCGGGCGGCCTCGACGAGGGCGTTGCCGCGGATCTCGTAGAGGACGTTCTTCAGCTTCGAGGACTGATCAAGGGGGCGGAGGGTGCTCATCGGCTCAGGATATCCCCGTGCCGAGCGTGCCACCGGACACCCCGTGGCCTGGTCGCTCGGCGCGAGAATGCCCGTTCCCGGCGCGAGGGTGCCCGTTCTCGACGACAACGTGCACCCTCGCGAGCGAAGCGGGCACCCTCGGGCGCGAAACGGGCCCCCTCGCGGGTGGGGCTACTTGCGCTTCGAGGCCGCGCGGCGGTCGGCGCGGTTGACCGGAGCCTGCGTGGGTGCCGCGGCCGGGGCATCCGTCCGCTGTCCGAACGCCCCACGGGCGGCGGGTGCCGCCTCCGGTTCCGGACGCGCACCCTGCGCGACCCGCTGCGCCGTCTCGCGCTGCAGCTTCGCCGTCGCGGCCTGCTGAACCTGGCCGCGCTCGTTGCGAACCTCGACCTCACCGGCGTCGTTCGGTGCGGAGTACTCGAGCTTCTGCTCGGGCGGTGCGTCCAGACCCTTGGCCGCGACCTCGGGGTGAGCCTCGGCGCCCTCGCCCGCGCTGCGGACCTCGACCTCGAGGTTGTACAGGTACCCGACGGTCTCTTCCTTGATCTGTCCCATCATCGCCTGGAACATCTGGAAGCCCTCGCGCTGGTACTCGATCAGCGGATCGCGCTGGGCCATCGCGCGCAGGCCGATGCCGTCCTTGAGGTAGTCCATCTCGTAGAGGTGGTCGCGCCAGCGGCGGTCGAGCACCTGCAGCACGACGCGTCGCTCAAGCTCGCGCATCGCCTCGGAACCGAGCTTCTCTTCGCGGTTCTGGTACGCGATGAGGGCGTCCGAGAGCATCTCGCGTTTGAGGACTTCGGGCGTGATCCGCCCCTTCGTGCCGGCCTCGGCGACGACCTCGTCGATCGTCACGCCGACGGGGTACAGGGTCTTGAGCTCGGTCCACAGTGCGTCGAAGTCCCAGCCCTCGCTGTGCCCGCTGCCCGTGTGCTCGTCGATGACCGCGGCGATCGCATCTTCGATGAAGTGCCGGACACGGCCGGCGATGTCGTCGCCCTCGAGAATGTGCCGGCGGTCGGCGTAGATCGCCTCACGCTGACGGTTCAGGACATCGTCGTACTTCAGGACGTTCTTGCGGGTCTCGGCGTTGCGGGACTCGACCTGCGACTGCGCGCTCTTGATGGCACGGCTCACCATCGACGACTCGATCGCGACGTCGTCCGGGAAGTTCGCCCGGCTGAGGATGGCCTCGGCGGCACCGGACTGGAAGAGACGCATCAGGTCATCCGTCAGAGACAGGTAGAACCGGCTCTCGCCCGGGTCTCCCTGACGGCCGGAGCGTCCGCGCAGCTGGTTGTCGATGCGTCGGGATTCATGGCGCTCCGTGCCGAGGACGTAAAGCCCTCCGACGTTCACGACCTTCTCGGCCTCGTCGTTGACGCGCGCGCGGACAGCGTCGTAAACGCTCTCCCACTCGGCCTCGTACTCTTCGGGAGTTTCGACCGGGTCGAGTCCCTTGGCCTTCATCTCTTGCACCGCAAGGAACTCGGCGTTGCCGCCCAGCATGATGTCCGTTCCACGACCGGCCATGTTCGTGGCGACGGTGACGGCTCCGGGGAGCCCCGCGCGGGCGACGATCTCGGCCTCGCGCGCGTGGTTCTTGGCGTTCAGGACCTCGTGCTTGATGCCCTTCTTGGCCAGCAGGCGTGAGAGGTACTCGCTCTTCTCGACGCTGACGGTTCCGACCAACACGGGCTGACCTGTCTCGTTGCGTCGCGCGATGTCCTCGACGACCTGCGCGAATTTGGCCTGCTCGTTCTTGTAGACGAGATCGGACTGGTCCTTGCGGACCATCGGCTTGTTCGTCGGGATCGGGACGACGCCGAGCTTGTAGGTCGACATGAACTCGGCCGCCTCGGTCTCGGCCGTACCCGTCATGCCGGCGAGCTTGTCGTAGAGACGGAAGTAGTTCTGCAGGGTGACGGTCGCGAGAGTCTGGTTCTCGGCCTTGACCGGCACACCCTCCTTCGCCTCGATCGCCTGATGGATGCCCTCGTTGTACCGACGACCGGCCAGGATGCGTCCGGTGTGCTCGTCGACGATCATGACCTCGTCGTTGATGACGACGTAGTCGGTGTCGCGCTTGAACAGCGCGAGAGCCTTGATCGAGTTGTTCAGGAACGAGATGAGCGGGGTGTTGGCCGACTCGTACAGGTTGTCGATGCCGAGATAGTCCTCGACCTTCTCGATACCGGGCTCGAGCACACCGATGGTGCGCTTCTTCTCGTCGACCTCGTAGTCGACGTCGACCTCGAGGGTGCGTGCGATCTTGGCGAACTCGGTGAACCAGCGGTTGGCCTCGCCCGAAGACGGACCCGAGATGATGAGCGGCGTGCGGGCCTCGTCGATGAGGATCGAGTCGACCTCGTCGACGACCGCGAAGAAGTGACCACGCTGCACGAGGTCCTCCTGACGCCAGGCCATGTTGTCGCGGAGGTAATCGAAGCCGAACTCGTTGTTCGTGCCATAAGTGATGTCGCACAGGTACTGCTCACGCCGCTGTGCCGGGGTCTGACCCGACACGATCACTCCGGTGGTCATCCCGAGCGCGCGGAAGACACGGCCCATGAGCTCGGACTGGTAGGTCGCGAGGAAGTCGTTGACCGTGACGACGTGGACGCCCTCACCCGCGATCGCATTCAGGTAGGCGGGCAGCGTTGCGACGAGCGTCTTTCCCTCACCGGTGCGCATCTCGGCGATGTTCCCCAGGTGAAGTGCGGCGCCGCCCATCAGCTGAACGTCGTACGGACGCTGGCCGAGCGTGCGCTTGGCCGCTTCGCGGACGGCGGCGAACGCCTCCGGGAGCAGTTGATCGAGCGTTTCGCCCGCCGCGTAACGCGCGCGGAGCTCGGTGGTCTCGCCGCGGAGCTCATCGTCGCTCAGCTGCGAGTAGTCCTCCTCAAGGGCGTTGACGGCCTTGACGACCTGCTGCAGCCGCTTGAGGATGCGACCCTCGCCGGCGCGAAGCAGTTTCTCGAGAGGGTTTGCCACGGCAGGATCTCCATCCGATCGGATGCCGCGCGGTCGGATGCCACGCGACAGGCATACGGTTTCATGTTACCGGTCCGTGACCTGGAATCCCCTGGGTGGTCGCTCACGAACATCCCGTCGCTGTCAAGGGGCGCACCCCGCAACACGCCGGACACAAATGCTGACTTACACTGCGGAGAGGGGCTCGCATCGCCGGATCCGACGATCGTCCCCGACGACGATAAGGCAGCGATCGACCGCGGCGAGGACGCCCGCGGGTCGCATGACAGAGAAACAGGTGATCGATGACGCGACGTGTCGTTTCAGAACGCGGGACCCCTCCCATGCGACGTGGCACATCGGGGCGGAGCGCGCTCGCCGGCCAGGCCCATACGAGGGAGTCCACTCTGGCACACGGCGCCGCTTCCGATGCACCCACCGCGGGCTGGGCCCCTGTCTTGGAACGAGACGATGTGGTGCTCGTCGGCGGTGTTCCCCACCTGGTGGCGGAGGTCACGCCGCAACAGGCCGAAACCGACGATCTGCTGCGGCTTGCCGCCCTCCTCGAGGCCGCCGACATCGAACCGATTCTGCTGCGCCGCGCCAGCGGGCGGCCGGCTCTCGCCGTCGACGCCGGGGCGCGCAAGCGAGCGATCGCAGCACTCCGGGCGGATGCCGCATCCGAGCCGTGGGTCGTCGGCCGCGCCGGTCGTGCTCGCGTCTTCGGCGCGGGATCGAACAACCCGTTCGGGCGCGACGAGAGCGCCACCGTCTACCGCCCGCGGGTCAGCCCGAGCGGCACCTTGCGCCTCGGCGCCAGTCACGGCATCCGTTTGGAATTCTGGCGTTGGGACGGAGACGTCGTCACCGCCCCCCACGCGAACGCCCTTACGCGCCGCGTGATTGCCACGGACGACCTGAACTTCACAACGATCGACCTGCACGGAAAGCAGTGGCGAACGCTGGACGGCATGTTCTCCCCCGGCCCCTCCGAGTTCACCCACGACGTCGACATCGTCTTCTCCTGGGTCGACGGCTCCTCGAGCGACTTCCAGCGCGAGCGCGCCCGGCGGATGAGTCGCTATGTCGTCGGCGATGGCGACGAGCATTCGGCTCGCTTCCGTCATCTCGACGAGATCCGCTACGCCCTGCGTTCCGTGAACCAGTACGCACCGTGGATCCGGCGCATCTTCATCGCGACCGATAGCCCGGCCCCCTGGTGGCTCACCGAGCACCCGAAGGTCACGATCGTGCGGAGCGAGGAGTTCTTCGCCGACCAGGCTTCGCTCCCCACGCACAACTCGCACGCGGTCGAGGCGCAGCTGCACCGTATCGAGGGTCTCGCCGAGCACTTCCTGTACGCCAACGACGACATGTTCTTCGGGCGCCCCGTGCGCCCCGAGCTGTTCTTCACGGCGGCGGGGATCTCACGCTTCGTCGAGTCGAATGTGCGCATCGGGATCGGCGCGACCGATCATCAGCGCAGTGGCCACGACAACGCCGCCCGCATCAACCGCGCCCTGCTCGAAGAGCGTTTCGGTCGCGTCATCGCGCGAGACCTCGAGCACTGCGCCGCGCCGCTGCGCCGCAGTGTCATGTACGAACTCGAAGAGGCCTTTCCCGAGGACTTCGCTCGGACGGCGGCCGCGACGTTCCGATCGGCGACCGACATCTCGGTCACGAATTCGCTTTACCACTACTACGCGCTCATGACGGGGCGTGCCGTCACGACGCGCGAGCCGCGAACTCGCTACATCCAGACGACGCTGCAGCCCGGCATCCGTCAGATGGAGCGGCTGCTCGCGCGGCGCGATGTCGACATGTTCTGCCTGAACGATGGCAGCCGTCCCGAGGTGCCCGAGGCGCTCAGGGAGCGTGTCTTGCGGGACACGCTCGAGGGTTACTTCCCGATCCGGGCGCCGTGGGAAGTCACCGCATCGGGAGAGCCTGTCAGCGGACGATCGGAAGAGGCGTCGTCGGCGGTTGGTTCGTAACGACCCGACCCGAGTCGTGGAGTCGCTCGGCGCGGAGGGCGCGCGTCGCGGAGTCTGGGATGACGATGCCTGCCGCGGCGATCCGTCGGGCGCTCTCAGCGGGATCGACGTAGCCGAGGGCGACGGTGTCACCGACGGAGACGACCGAGTGCACGACGGTTTCGTCGAAGACATGCACCAGGTTGTAGGCCTGCGCGGCGTCCTGAGGGCGCGTCCCCCCGACCGCCACGCCGAGATCCTGCGTGTAGCAGGTGGCGGATGCGACCGAAACGGGGATACCCGCGAACGTCGCGGCCGTCGAGTAGTGCAGGTGCCCGGCCAGGATCGTGCGAACATCGCTGCCGCGCAAGACGGAAGCGAGTCGTGATTGGTCGCGCAACTCGACCGTGACAGCCAGGTCGAGAACGCTCGGCACGGGCGGGTGGTGCATCGCCAGGATCGTGCCGTGCGCGGCGGGGATCGCGAGTTCGACCTCGAGCCACTCGAGCTGAGCGTCCGTGATCTCGCCGTGGTGGTGCCCGGGGACCGAGGTGTCCAGCGCGATGACCCGCAGGCCATCGATGTCGTAGACGGCGTCGAGCGGAGCCGAGGCATCCGCTGTGTCGTCGGGGAGCAGACCCGCGCGAAACGAGGCACGGTCGTCGTGGTTACCCATGACCCAGATCACCGGGGCGCCGAGGCGTTCGGCCCACGGGTCGACAAGGGCGCGGAGTGTCGCGTACGCCTCGGGCTCGCCGTGGTCGGCGAGGTCGCCCGTGAAGATGATCGCGTCCGGCGTCGTTCCGGACTCGGCGATCTGCGCGAGCGCGCGGCCCAGGCGGGCGGAGGCATCGATCGAACCGTAGAGGGGGTCATCCCCCGCCCTCAGGTGCGTGTCGCTGAGGTGCAGCAGTTGATGACTCGGACGGGCGTACTCGGCGATGCGCACGCCGTTTGCGGTGATCACCCACGAAATGTTACTGGCATGTTTCGAATACCTGGGTGCGAAACGGTGAACGATGTCTGTTCGTGACGTGGATTCCGGATGAATCGGATGCCTCAAGGGCGGTTCAGGAGCGGCGGACGATCCCCCCGCGTGCGAAGCTCGCCGTCACGCCGGGGCTGAACAGAACCGAATCCGGCGGACGATCGCTGACTCCGGGCAGGCCCGCCGCCGCACACAGTTCGTCGTACAGCCCGGTGACGCGCGCGGGATGCAGAATCCAGGGCTCGTGCGTGTTCGGCAGCCACCGGGTTCGACCGAACCGGCTTTGGTAGAGCCCCCATCGAGCCGTCAGAAACCGCGAGAGCTCATCATCGACGGTGGTGTCGCTGTCCACGTCGACCGCGAGCCTGAACCTCGCGCCCGAGGCGGAGGGGACAGCGACACGGCGCGACGCGTACTCCCAGCCGTCTGCATGTGGGCGCTGAGCCGTGCGCGCCCACACGTACGGCAGAGAGAACAGCGCCCGTGCCGCCAGCACCGCGGGCAGGCTCGACGCTTCGAGCGAGCGGAAGACCACCCCGCGACGGCCGTCGCGGTCGACGCCATAAAGACGAACGTTGACCTCGGTGAACGACCCCAGGCGATGCAGAGGCGGAAAGGGGCCGATACGCGCGTCGCCGAGCTCGAACGCGATCAACCCGACCCAGGACGAACCACCCTCGACATCCGGAGCGATCCCGGGCGGCAGGAGCGGCGCGACAACCGCGGGATCGACCCGCCAGTGGACGAAGGCGACGTTCCGCCACTCCTGAGCGGCGACGATGCGGCCTGTCAGCGCGGGGGCGACGCGAGAGTGGTCCATGTCGGCCTTCCGAATAACCCTGCTCGATATTCATATACTCGGTTATGTATACCGAGAATGCCGTTCGTCTGGAGATGTCATGTCCGTCCGACAGAGCTTGCTGGCGATCCTGGACCAGGGCCCATGCTACGGCTACCAACTCCGGTCCGAATTCGATCGGAGGACGGGCTCAAGCTGGCCGGTCAACGTCGGCCAGATCTACACAACACTGGATCGACTCGAGCGTGATGGCTTGGTTGCACAAGGAGATACCGACGAGCACGGTCACGTCTATTACGAGATCACGGACACCGGTCGGGCGGAAGTACGAGAGTGGCTCCGCTCCCCCGTCACGCGCGTGAGAGGAACCCGCGACGAACTGCCACTGAAGCTCGCTCTTGCCGCGACACTTCCGGGCGTCGACGTGGCCGCCATCGTCGAGGCGCAACGACGGTCATCACTCGCGGGACTGGAAATGCTGCGGGAGGCGCGGCGCGCGGACGATGTTGTGTCCGTCCGCGGCGAGGAACTCGCGCGGCAACTCGTCCTCGATGCCCAGGTGTTTCAGGCGGAGGCGGAGGTGCTCTGGCTCGACCATGTCGGGAGCCGACTCGCACAGCACCCCCCGATGGAGGCGGCGCTGCCGCTGGTCGCCGACCGTCCGCGACGAGGGCGCCCGCCACGAACGGCTCCGCCCGCGGCAGCGTCGAGCGTTCTCGCAGGGCGCACTCCGATCGTCTGAACCACGGAGGGGCACAGGCGAACCCGGCTTAGGATCGGAACATGGCCGGATTCTGGGGCAAACGCAAGCGTGAAGAGCAGTCCGCACTTGATGCGCAGGACGCCGAACTGGCGCGCCGCGCGGGTCGGGCGCTGGTCGAGGCCGACGAGCGCATCCGGGTCACCGCCGATGAACTCGATTTCGCCAACGCTGAGCTCGGCGAAGGTGCGACCAAGGATCTGCGTGAGGCGCTCGACGCCGTCCGTCACCACCTTGCCGAGGCCTTCCACCTCAACCAGCTGAACCACGACGAGATCCCGGACACCCCGCAGGAACTGCGCGAGCGGAACGCGCGCATAGCGCAGCTCTGCGAGTGGGCCGAGAACCTGCTCGACGAGAAGACGCAGACCCTCGCCGAGAAGATCGCCAAGGTTCGCCGAGCGCCACAGATCCTCGCTCAGGTCCGCTCCGACGCCGAGCGCCTGCGGGAGCGCCTGCCCCAGGCTCGCACGACCGTCGCGCGGCTGTCCGAACGCTACGCCCCCTCGGCGTTGCAGCAGATCGACCGGGCGCCGGACGAGGCCGAACAACTGCTGTCGTTCGCGCTGCACAGCGCGGACATCTCGGAGCGGCGACGCGAAGCATCCCGCCGCGAAGAGGCCATGCTCGCGCTCGAGACCGCAACCGAGGCCGTCCGTCGTGCCGGGACGCTCCTCGATGGCATCGACGACTTCGAGATCGAGGCGCTGCGCGCCGAATCGACGCTCGCGGATGTCATCGCCGACTCGCGCGGCGACGTGATCGCGGCACGGGATGCTCCGGCCACACCCCAGGTGACGGCCGCGCTCACCGCGCTGCAGTCCGCACTCTCGGCGCTTCCCCCGGCCAGCGAGAAGGCCGACCCGTTCGCTCAGCTCTCGCATCTGCGAGAGGCGAACACGGCGCTGGACGTCGCGGTCGACAAGGCACGCGAGCGCGCTGCGAAGCCGCTGCCGACTCCCGCCCAGATCCGGCACGCCACCGATGACGCCGACCGTCAGATCGCCGTCGCTCGCAATGTGATCGCCGGCCACCGCGGGTGGATCGGTGCCGACGCTCGGACGCGTCTCGCCGAAGCCGAACGCACGCGCGCTGACATGGCCGCGCTTCCCGGCGACGAGGATTCGCGCGAGGAGGCCTTCCAGCTCGCGCGACGCGCGGCCCACCTCGCGAGCGAGGCACTCCAGCTCGCTCAGCGCGACATCGACTCGTCACGCCCCCCGCAGGACGATGGTTGGGGTGGTGGCGGACGGCGCGGCGGCCAGGGCGGCGACGGCATGGGCGGCCTGTTCGGCGGTCTCGTCATCGGCAGCCTGCTCGGCGGCATGTTCGACTGATCCGCTCACCGCCCACGAAACGACGCAACATGCCGTGCGGCGCTCGGGCTGCACGGCATGTTGCGTCGTTTCGATGAAGCGGAAGCCTCTGGATGCTACGAGGCGAGCGCCTCCGCCGGCGGCGCCGACTGCGTGCCGAGCGAGATCACGCCGTAGTCCCAGCCCTTGCGGCGATACACGACGCTGGGCTTGTCGGTGCGGGCATCGATGAACAAGAAGAAGTCGTGCCCGACGAGCTCCATCCGATCGACGGCCTCTTCCACCGCCATCCATTCGGCGTCGAAGCTCTTCACCCGAATGACGACGGGTGTGTAGTCGGGCTCATCCTCGTTTCCCGTGATGAGCGGGATCTCACCCGTCGCGACGGCGTGGATCATGTCGGCGGATGCCGGCTGCACGTCGATGCCGGTGATCTCACCGCTGCCCTTCTCGAAGTGAGCGCCGTGCGGGTGCTTCCGCGCGTCCACGCGCTTGCCCTTGGCCCGACGCAGCTGTTCGCACATCTTGTCGACTGCGAGGTCGAGGGCGGCGAACTTGTCCGCGTCCGTGGCTTCGGCCCGGACGATCGGGCCCTTGCCGATCAATGTCAGCTCGACCGTGTCGTCTTCCATGCGCCCGCCCTTGTAGGAACGGTGCGTGACCTTCACCTCGAGCCGCTGTGCTCGAGGGACGAGGTGTTCGATGCGGGTCGCTTTCTCCTCGACCACTGATCGGAATCGATCCGTGACGCTCACTCCAACGCCGACGATGCCTGTTTCCATCTTTGACCTCCTTGCTCGGGACGATCCGCCCGTACAAGAGCGGATCGTGCGCTCGCCTTGGTCCATCCCACGCTAGCCCTGTGGGCCGGGGGTGTCACCTGCGAGTTTCGGATGCATCACCCGTGCGTCCTCGCAGCGGCATGTCCTCGCAGCGGCGTGTCCTCTCAGGGGCGTCGCCGCGATCGTGGCGGCGCCCACGACGACGGCGCCCGCTGCCCGCAGGGCCCGAGCTGCCTCGATGAGTGTCGCCCCCGTCGTCACGACGTCGTCGACGATCACGACCCGAAGTCCATCCGCCCGCAATCCGCCTGTTTCGTGTGCGAGCATTCCTCCGCGCAAATTCTCGAGACGCTCGATCCGGCCGAGCCCGCGCTGGTCAGCCGCCGTACGCTGCAGCCGGAGCAGTCGTTGCGGTTTCACCCCGGCGCGCTGCGTAACAAGGTCGACGACCCGGAATCCGCGGGCACGCAGACTCTTCGTGCTGGACGGGATCGGCACCGCGACGAGCGACGCAGGCGCAGCACCCGTCGAACGGGCGACCTGCCGAAGGGCAGCCGCAAGCGCCGGCGCGAGGTGCCGCGCGAGACGCGGTCGGGCATCGCGTTTCACCGCCCGCAGGATGGACGCCGCCGGCCCCGCGAACGGCACACCCGCCCAGACCTCGAGATCGTCACCGGGAATCACGATGCGCGCGGGGACCGGTGCCAGCGCCCGGAGGCACGCAGCACAGATCGAGGCGCCGGGCTCGAGACATCCGGCGCAGCGTTCGGGGAGCACGATCGCCGCGGCATCCGCAACCGCACGACGCCCCAGCCGCCATGCCTCGCGAATAGTCGATTCCATCGGTCCAGCGTGGGTGCCGCAGAGCACGGCCGCGCAGCTTGCGCGGGGATCCACGCTCACGCCGGCACACCGCGCGGCTGGGGAGGATCAGTTCGCGCCGAGTTGCGATGCGAGCACCAACACGTCGTCCGCCGCGCGTTGCCACGTGGTGCCGCGTCGCACATACAGGGCGCCCTCCACGGTGAGCAGTCGCGCGGACGAGGCGGTCGGGCCCGCCGCGAGCGACACGGCCGAACCAGTCGGACCGCCGCTCGAGGTGCTCATGCCGCCGACCACCTGCTCTGTGACGATCATGCCGTCGGTTCCCTCCGACAGGATCCCGAGGGTCCGGTCGTCGAGCCAGGCGATATCGGCTCCGACCCCGTCCAGGCGCAGAAGGCGTTCGGGCGTGCCCAGAGCAACCGGCTCGCCATCGGCGTTGCGCTCAATGCCGGCGACCACCACCCAGTCGCGGCCGGAATCGGTCACGACGGCGGCGATCCGGGTGCCGTCTCGCGAAACCTGCATCGCGGCGATCTGCGTCGCACCCGGCCAAGCGTTGGCGACCGAGAGGTTCTCGCCCTCGACCGTCGAAACGCCGAGAGCGGAGGGCTGCGATTCGGGAACGGACCAGATCGCATTGTCGGGATCGATCGCCGGATCGATCAGACCGGCGCGATCGTCGGCTGTCGAGACCTCGTTACCCTCGACCCTTGCGACACCCCCGGCCGCGAGGAGCAGGGCGGCGACTCTGCTGCCGCGTCCCACCGCGATCGATTCCGCATCGAGCTCGGATATTCGCGCGCTCAGGCCGGGGAGGGTCGTCAGGTCGTCTTCACCGAGGTATCCGAAGCTCTCGGCGGTCTGCACAAGCGGACGCGCGTCGACGGCCGTACTGAGCGTCTGCGCGGGTTCCACCGCCAGCTCTGTGCCGTCCACAAGCAGTTCGACGCCCGCCACCCCAGTGCCCTGCAGGCTCGCCTGAAGTTGGCGCAGCAACCGACCGAGCGTGACGGGGTCGGCATCCAGCGCCGCCGCTCCCAGCTCGACCTGGGCGATGCCCTGAACGACGGGCACAGCGGATCTTTCAAGCACCACGCCGTCGGGAACGGCGGAGACGACCGCGCCGCTCAGCCACGGGCTCGGGGTGCCGCCGATGATCGCCTCCGTGATGCGGGTGGTCACGTTCTGCCGCGTCGGGAACCAGCGCACGTCCGGAACGAGAAACTCCCACCCGGGGTCGAAGAACATCACGCCGTACGCGGTGAACACCACGCGGAAGTCCTGCTCGTTCAGCACGATCCCATCGGGCGCAACGCTGATGCGCCACTCACCGTCGTCCTGCTGTTCGAGTTCGTAGTCGAGGGTGGCAGTACCGGCCTCGGTCGCGTGGAACGCCCCCGTCTCGTCCACGTCACCCGTCTGGGCGATGGTCATCTGCACGGTGCCGGTGTCGGTGTCGGTGTCGGTGTCGGTGTCGACCGCGGCGATGCTGCGTGAACCCGGGCGGTCGATCGTGACGCCGGTGTCGGGGCGCCAGGTGACGTCGGGGGCGAGGAAGAGTCGCGCGATCTCCCAGCTGCCCGCCGGGCTCGTGGCGGCCGCGACGAATCCTTCGACGATCTGCTCCGGGGTGGCTCCGGGCTGCGGTCGGTTGGGCAGAAACGAGAAATCGGGGACGTCCGGTGCTTCGCCGAGCGCGAGTCCGGGGTTGACGGACCCGGCCGTCGGCAGACCTGCGCAGCCCGCCAGAACCAGCATCAACGCCGCCAATGCGCCGACGATCCGGGCCCTCATGACACTCCCCCGGACCGCGCCGAATCGCTCGATGCGTCGGCCGTGAGCTCCGCGGACAACACGGCCGCGTCACCCAGTACGCCGATTGGCTGCGTCAGGCCCAGGGCATCGAGCGCGTCCGTCTCGGCGTCGGGCTCGGTGCGCAGGGGCGGTGCTTCGATCGTCCCGCCGGGCTGCCGAGGCAAGGTCAGCACGAAATTCGAGCCCCCACCGGGCTCGCTCCAGACCGCGAGCGTGCCGCCGTGCAGACGGGCGTCTCCGAGGGCGATCGAGAGCCCGAGGCCCGTGCCGCCGATCGAGCGTTTGCGGGACGGGTCCGCCCGCCAGAAGCGGTCGAAGACCCGCTCGGCATCCGCCGGCTTCATGCCCATCCCGAAGTCGCGAACGCCGATCGCGACGGCGGTCGAATTGCTGTCCACGCTGACCACGATCGGCCGCCCCTCACCGTGCTCGATCGCGTTACCGAGGAGGTTGCGGACGATACGTCGCACGCGACGGGCATCCATGTCGACCGGGGAATATCCACCGGGTGCCACCAGCCGTACGTCGGAGCCGTGCTTCTCTGCCAGCTGTGCCATCTCGGCGATGATGTCTTCGGCCAGATGCGCCAAGCTCGTCGCCTCCCACTCGAGTTGGACCGATCCCGCGTCGTACCGGCTGATCTCGAGCAGATCACCGAGCATCGTCTCGAAACGTTGCACCTGAGCATGCAGCAGTTCGGCCGCGCGGGACGCCGCCGGATCGAAGGTCTCGCGACGATCGTTCAGGATGTCCGCGGCCAGTCGGATCGTCGTCAACGGGGTGCGCAACTCGTGCGAGACATCCGAAACGAACCTCTGCTGCACCAGAGAGAGGTCGGCGAGTTCGAGAATCTGGGCCTGGATACTGTCCGCCATCGCATTGAACGACCGACCGAGCGTTGCTAACTCGTCCTCACCGCGGACGGGCAAACGCACCTGCAACTCGCCCGCGGCGAGTCGCTCGCTCGTCTCGGCTGCCTCGGCGATCGGCGTCGCGACCGCGCGCAGCACGAACCACGAGATCGCACCGATCAGAACGATGAGCGTGATCCCGACGATCCACAGCGTGCTTTGGACGAAGCCGAGGGTTTGCGAAGCCGCGGAGAGGTCATACGCGAGGTACAGCTCGTACGCGCCGACCTCGGGCACGAGCAGCTGCTGACCGACGACGATTCCCGGAACCGTTTGGCCCGAGTCATCCTCGAGCGTTACCGATTGCCACCACTGCGACGTCGGCTGTGCCTGCACGCGCTCGCGGAGGCCCTCCGACACGATCTCTTCGTCGAAGCCGCCGGCGGTGAAATCCTGTGGCGCGATCGATGACGGAGCCGAATCGACGCGGAAGACCGCGATCCGGTCGCTCGAGGATTGGCGCGCGATGTCGTCGCCCACACCCCTCATCAGGTTCTGCAGGCGCACGCGGTCGCCCTGAACCTCGCCCGCATCGAGCGTCGCCTGCGCCGCGACGGTGGCACGGCGGGAGTCGTCGAGCACCTCGTTGCGGCGCGACTGGAAGAGATCGTTCTGAATCGCCAGAGCCATCCACACGCAGGCGATCAGGATCGCCAGCGCTGTCAGGGCGAGGGTGATCAGAACGGTCCGGAAGCGGAGCGAGCGACGCCACAGACGCGAGGTGCCCTCGACCCAGGTCGACGGATGCCGCCACGCGAAAGAAACGAATGTCCGTGTGGCCTGCGGGACGGTACCCGTCGCTGCCGTGTTCGTTGCTGCCGCGTTCCTCGCTGCGGTCGCGTTGGACGCGGTCGATGACGGCGTCACGGGAACCTCAGACGACAGCGCCGGCGCGGTAACCCACGCCGCGCACCGTGGTGACGATCTTGGGATTATCGGCGTCGAGCTCGACCTTGGCACGCAGACGCTGCACGTGGACGTTCACCAGGCGGGTATCGGCCTTGTAGTGGTAGCCCCAGACCTGCTCGAGCAGCATCTCTCTCGAGAACACCTGGTGGGGCTTGGCTGCGAGCGCGACGAGCAGTTCGAACTCGAGAGGAGTGAGGGCGATGATCTCGCCCGCACGGCGCACCTCATGGGCGGCGACATCGATCGTGAGGTCGCCGATGCGCAGCGGCGCTCCCGTGCTCTCCGGCGTGGGGCGCAGGCGCGTCCGGATGCGCGCGACGAGTTCTTTGGGGTTGAACGGTTTGACGATGTAGTCATCGGCGCCCGACTCGAGACCCTTAACGACATCCGCTGTGTCGGTGCGCGCGGTCAGCATGATGATCGGCACACCGGACTCGGCACGCACGAGAGTGCACACCTCGATTCCGTCCATGCCGGGGAGCATCAGATCGAGCAGGACGAGGTCCGGACGCTCGGTTCGGAACGCATCCAGCGCCTCGGAACCGTCGGAGCAGAACACGGGGTCGAATCCCTCTGTGCGCAGGACGATCCCAATCATCTCGGCGAGGGCGGTGTCATCGTCGACGACCAGGATGCGTGAACTCATGGAACGGGGTTTCGTCCTTCTGCGACGGAGTGTCGTGCGCGGCCCGAGCGCGGCCGGTACCCACAGAGTAGTCGACAGCGCCCGGACGTGGACTGCACACCGCCGGCAGGACCCTCGGGAGCGCCCGCGAGAGCGTACGGAGGGTGTGACACGATGGATGTGCCACCACCGGCGCGGGGTCACACATCCGCGCCGCCGAGCGCCTACGGAGGACTCAGATGAGCGCCCAGCACGCGTGGACGCCCGCGCCCCGGCCCGGGATCATTCCGCTGCATCCGCTCGGGTTCGGCACGATTCTCGGCCGCTCCTTCGCGGCCCTCCGGCACAACCCGGCGGTGCTGTTCGGCTTCGCGCTCGGCGTACAGGCCATCGCCTTCATCATCCTGCTCGTCGGCGTCGGCGGCATCGGATGGCTCACCTTCTCGCGCCTGGACACGCTGCGTGAGGGCACGGAAGAATTCGACGCGGTGCTCGCCGGTTCGGCCCTCATCACCGGTCTTGCCGCATTCGTCCTCGGCCTGCTCGCGACAGCGCTGCAGGTCATCGTTCAGGCCGTCGTCGTCGGCGAGGTGTCGCACGCCGTCGTCGCCGAGAAACTGCGGCTCGCGACACTCTGGCGTCACGTGCGCCCGAGCTTGGGCCGGCTCCTCGCGTACGCCGCGCTCCTGCTCGTCGCGATCGCTGTTCTCGTGGGGATCGTCACCGCGGCGATCATCGCCATCGGCGTCGCCGTGCATCCGGCCGTCGCGATCGCGCTGACCGTGCTCGTGATCCTGGGCGCGATTCCCCTGACGCTCTGGCTGAACACGAAGCTGCTGCTCGTGCCGAGCATCCTGATCCTCGAGCGCGCGACGATCCGTGCGGCCGTCGCCCGATCGTGGGTGCTCGTGCGAGGGCGCTTCTGGGCCGCCCTCGGCGTGATCGTCATCATCTCTCTGCTGTTCGGCACGATCTCGCAGTTCGTCAGCCTGCCCCTGTCGTTCCTCAGCTCCGGGCTCACGACGATCTTCGCCCCGACGGGCGAGCCCAACACCGGTGCCGTGATCGCGATCGTCGTGACGGTCGTGCTCACCTACGTGATCACCCTCGCCATCCAGGCCGTGGGGCTCGTCGTGCAGTCCACGGCGAGCGTGCTGATCTACATCGACTGTCGGATGCGGCGCGAGGGCCTCGACATCGAGCTGCTGCGCTACGTCGAGCGACGCGATGCCGGGGATGACTCGCTGCCCGACCCGTGGCGTCCGCGCGCGGGTGGACCATCCTCCGCTCCCGCTGCTCCGCCTGGGTGGGGACAGCCGCCGTATCCCGCTCAGCCTCCGTACCCGACGCAAGCGCCTTATGGGGGCCAGCAGCCCTATCCGGCACAGCCTCCTTATCCCCCGCAACCCCCGTATCCGGCTCAGCCTCCCTACGCCGCGCCCCAGCAGCCCCCGCCCGCGCCGCCCGTGGCTCGCGATGCCCGCACCTGGGCACCGCCGACCGCGGGCGACGGGGAATCCGACCCCCAGCCGCCGTCGTGAAGGTGCTGGACGTCCCTGTCATTCCCGATGGTGCCGAGGGGCGGGAGTGGGCCGAGCGCGAACTCGCTGATCCGCGCTACGCCGCGGCCGAGCCGACACCGCTCGATCGACTCGCCCAGGCCGTCGGCGAATTCCTCGAATCGCTGTTCGGCGCGGGGGCCCCGGCGGGTCTCGGCCCCGCCGTCCTCGTGGGGCTCGCCCTCCTCGCGATCGCCCTTATCGTCGTCGCCTTCGTGATCTGGGGCCGACCCCGACTCTCGCGGCAGACGACGGTGGCCGCCCCCCTGTTCGGTGAGGACGACACACGTTCGAGCGCGGACCTCCGTCGAGAAGCATCCGCGCGCGCCGCGGCCGGGGATTGGGATGCGGCGATCGTGCTGCGCTTCCGTGCCCTGGCACGCTCGAGCATCGACCGAGGCATCGTGGCAGCGCGGCCGGGCGCGACGGCGCAGTCGTTCGCTCGCTCGGCGGCCCGCGCCTTCCCGGATCTCGGCGGCGCGCTGTCCGACGCGGCATCCGTCTTCGACGACGTGCGCTACCTGCGGCGGCCCGGTTCACCGGATGACTACGAGCGTGTCGCGGCGACCGCTGCCGCCGTCGAGGCGGCCCGACCGCAACGCGACGAGCACACCGTTGACGCTGCGGGACGGCGACGATGATGCCGGATACACGCACCGTAGACCACGTGCCCGTGCCCGGACCGGCCGCGACCGATCAGCGGCTGCCGGACGACGGGCGAGGCATGAGACGCCGCCGCGTTCTCGGCTGGACCGTGATCGCTGCGTTCCTGATCCTCGTCGGTATCGCCGCGGCTCTGCTGTCCGGAATCGGAGCGTGGAACGAGCGAGACCGCCTCGACCCGGAGAGCGTCGGCCCCGGCGGCACCGCCGCGCTCGTGGAGATCCTGCGGGAGCGGGGCGTGGACGTCACCGTGACGCGTGACCGCGACGAGACGATGCGCGCGCTCGCTGAGGCGCCTGCCACCCTGGTCATGGCGGACTCGGCGATCCTGGGGGACGACGCGCTGCAGGCGATCTTCGACGCGGCGACCGACGTCGTCCTGATCGATCCTCGGACGCGCGGCGTGGAGATGCTCTTTCCCGGAGCAACCGCCAGCGGCTTCGCACCCGCCGAGACCGTCGACCCGGAGTGCGAAACGGATGCCGCCGTACGCGCCGGTTCCGTGATGCCCGGACGCCTGGTCGAGCCGGGGACATCCGACGCCGTTGCCTGCTACCCGTCGGGCGACGGATTCGGTCTGCTCACGAGCTCGTCAGGGGAAGGTCTCACCGCAGCGTTCGACGGTCGCGACCTGATCACCAACGAAAACCTCGCCGCGGACGGGAACGCCGCACTCGCCCTCAACCTGATGGGGCGGCTGCCGAACCTCGTCTGGTACGTGCCCTCCCTCACCGACAGTGACATCGCCACCGAACCCACCCTCGGCGAGCTGACCCCGGGATGGGTCACCCCCGCAATCGTCCTCCTGGGCGCGAGTGCGGTTGCCGCCGCACTCTGGCGTGGGCGCCGCTTCGGTCCGCTCGTCCTCGAACGCCTGCCCGTAACGGCGCGGGCGAGCGAAACGATGGAGGGTCGCGGTCGTCTTTACGAATCCGGCCGGGACGCTCTCTACGCCGCGGACTCCCTGAGACTCGGCACGTTGGAGCGCCTCCGGAGGGCTCTCGCGCTGCCACCCGCGGCGAGCGCGACCGATATCGCCGATGCATCCGCCCGCCTCGCGGCTCTCCCCCACCAGGACGCCAGACGCCTGCTGATCGAGGATGAACCGCGCGACGAACGGGAGCTGATCGCGCTGAGCGACGGCTTGCGGGCGCTCGAAGCAGCCGTCGCCCGCGGAATCCGGGGCGAGGGCGATGCACAACCGGAGCAGACGAAAAGATGACCATGGATGAGGGAGAACGGATGAGCGACGATGCCCTGCGGGAGTCGATGAACCGCGTGCGCGAAGAGGTGGGCAAGGCCGTCGTCGGACAGGACGGCGCGGTTACAGGCCTGCTGATCGCGCTACTCGCCCGCGGCCACGTGCTGCTCGAAGGAGTCCCCGGTGTCGCCAAGACGCTGCTCGTTCGTTCGTTCAGCCGGGCGCTCGGGCTGCAAACCACCCGCATCCAGTTCACCCCGGACCTGATGCCGGGCGATGTCTCGGGATCGCTCGTCTACGACGCCCGCGCCGGTGAGTTCGAGTTCCGCGAGGGGCCGGTGTTCACGCATGTGCTGCTCGCCGACGAGATCAACCGCACACCCCCGAAGACACAGTCGGCTCTTCTGGAGGCGATGGAGGAACGTCAGGTGTCGGCGGACGGTGTCACGCGCCCCCTGCCGGACCCATTCCTGGTCGCCGCGACGCAGAACCCCGTCGAGCACGATGGCACTTATACGCTCCCCGAGGCGCAGCTCGACCGTTTCCTGCTGAAGCTCGTGATCGAAGCGCCCGACCGCGACGCCGAGGTGTCCGTCCTGCGTCGCCACGCCGCGGGATTCTCGCCGCGTGACCTCGAGGCCGCGGGGGTCGAGCCCACGGTGACGATCGCCGATGTGCACGCCGCTCAGCGGGCCGCGGCCTCCGTCGCCGCAACAGACGAGATGCTCGCGTACGTGGTCGACCTCGCCCGCGCCACACGGTCGAGCCCGTCGGTAGACCTCGGAGCAAGCCCGCGCGCGTCCACGGCCCTCCTCGCCGCCTCAAAGGCCTGGGCGTGGCTGGGCGGCTACCCCGCGATCACCCCTGACCACGTGCAGACGATGCTCGTACCCGTCTGGCGGCACCGTGTGCGGTTGCGGACCGAGGCCGAGATCGAGGGGGTGACGGCCGACGCGATCCTCCGCCAGGTCGTGCAGCAGACCCCCGTGCCGCTCTAGGGGGCGCCGTGTTCGTCACCGGACGCCTCGCGGTTCTCGTCGGCCTCGGCGTGGTGCCCGTCATCCTGCTCTCGCTCGCCGCGAGCGCTGGTAACGCGGGTGCCGTCGCGTGGGCCGCGGTTGCGGGTTGGCTCCTGCTCTGCACGCTCGTGGCGGTCGCGGATGCTTCGGCGGCCGCCGACCCGCGGGACATCCGCGTCGAGCGCGACACACCGGGTCGTGCCCGACTCGGCGTCGCGGTGCGGGCGTCGATCACGGTCGCGGCCACGGGACGGCGGCGCCTGCGCGGTCTGCTGCGCGACGGGTGGGAGCCGACGGCGGGCGTCCAGCCCTCGCGTCACCGGCTCGATATCCCGGCGGGTGAGAGCCGCACGATGCCGGTGTCGTTTGTTCCGAGGCGACGTGGCGAGCGCCGCACGGCGTTCGTCGCGGTGCGCAGCCTCGGCCCGCTGGGTCTCGCCGGCCGTCAGGCCGTCACCCCCGCACCGGCCTCGCTGCGCGTCCTGCCGCCGTTTCATGCGAGCCGGCACCTGCCCTCTCGGCTCGCGCGCCTGCGTGAGCTCGACGGGAGCACGAGCGTTCAGGTGCGCGGCCAGGGCACCGAGTTCGATTCACTGCGCGAATACGTCCGCGGCGACGACGTCCGCTCCATCGATTGGCGTGCCACAGCGCGGGCGCGTACGACCATGCTCCGCACGTGGCGACCCGAACGCGACCGCCATGTGGTCATCGTGATCGACACGGGAAGAACGTCCGCCGCTCGCGTGGGCGACGGCACGCGGTTGGATGCGGCCATGGAATCCGCCCTGCTGCTCGCCGCCCTCGCCGACAGGGCAGGTGATCACGTTCACCTGCTCATGTTCGACCGGGTCGTCCGCGCGCGGGTGAGCGGCGTCCGCGGTACCCGACTCTTGCCGGCGCTCGTGGATGCCATGGCGGGCGTCGAGCCGCAGCTCATCGATACGGACTGGGATGCAGCGCTCGCGCAGGCCTCTCGGTTCACGTCGCACGCGTCGCTTGTCGTTCTGCTGACCGCACTCGACACAGCCAGCGCGAGCCGGAGCCTCCTTGCGCAGCTCCCGGCCGTGACGGCGCGGGGCCGTGTACTGGTCGGCGCCGTCACCGATGTGATGATCGAGCAGACCGCGGCGAAGCGTGAGCGAAGCGATGATCTGTGGCTCGCCGCGGCGGCCGAACGCACTCTGCTCGACACACGCCGCCTCAGCGATGCGTTGATGCGGCTGGGTGCCGAGGCGATCCTGCGCGGACCGGATGACCTGCCCCCGCAGATCGCGGACCGCTACCTCGCACTGAAGGCGGCCGGCCGGCTCTAGGCATCCGTCGGCCCGTTGCCCGCGGCGCCGTTTGTTGCGGTGACGTTTGTCGCGGTGACATTTGTTGCGCGGACGTTTGTTGCGCGGCTCTCGCGCCCGGCGAACCCGCGCCGCTACGCTCAGCACGAGAAGAGAGGAGTCCGCCATGACGGAACCCGCAAACACCCCCTCCACCGCGACAAAACTGGCCGCAGAAGCGCTCGGAACCTTCCTGCTCGTGTTCGGATCGATCGGCACGGCCCTGTTCGCCGCCACCTTCGGAATCAGCGATAACGGAACGCCCCTCGGCGTCGGCTTCATCGGCGTCTCGCTCGCCTTCGGGCTGACCCTCATGGCGGGCATCTACGCCTGGGGCCCGATCTCGGGCGGTCACTTCAACCCGGCCGTGACCCTGGGGCTCGCCGCATCCGGTCGATTTGAGTGGAAGAACGCACCCGGCTACATCATCGCGCAGCTCGTCGGCGGAGCCGTCGGCACGACGCTGATCGTGCTGATCGGCCTGTTCGGGCCGGACGGATGGCTCCAGACCGCCCAGGACGGCGGCTTCGCCAGCAACGGCTTCGCCGAAAACTCTCCGGGCGGCTTCGGAATCGGGGCGGCCATCATCGCGGAGGTGCTCTTCACGGCCATTTTCGTGCTGGTCATCCTCGGGGTCACGCACGCGTCACGCGGCACGGGTCCGGCCATGGCGGGCCTCTCGATCGGCCTGACACTCACTTTCATCCACCTCGCGTCGATCCCCATCGACAACACCTCGGTCAACCCGGCCCGCTCGATCGCCACCGCGATCTACGGGGGCGGCGACGCCCTCGCGCAGTTGTGGGTCTTCATCGTGTTCCCGCTCGTGGGTGGCCTGATCGCCGGGTTCGCCCACCGTGCGCTGTTCGAGCCGAAGCCCGCCTTCCCGGCGCAGGCCGAGGCCCGGACGCGGTAATACGCGCCCCGTCGCAAGCACAGAGCGGCCCGCCCCCTCGGGGACGGGCCGCTCTGGCGTCAGGCGCCGATCAGACGGTGCCGATCAGACGAGGTCGAACCGGTCGAGCTCGGTGACCTTGCCCCACGCGGCGACGAAGTCGCGGACGAACTTCTCGTGCGCGTCGTCCGAGGCATAGACCTCGGCCAGGGCGCGCAGCTCGGAGTTCGAGCCGAACAGCAGGTCGACGCGGGTGCCGCGGCCGAAGACCTCGTCCGTTCCGTCGATGCGACCCTCGAACGCGTGAGAGCCCGGGTCGAGCGGCTTCCACGTCTTGCCGAGGTCCAACAGGTTGGCGAAGAAGTCGTTCGTCAGGACGCCGGGGCGCTCCGTGAACACGCCGTAGGCCGAGTCGTCCCAGTTCGCGCCGAGGACGCGCAGCCCACCGACCAGCACCGTCATCTCGGGCGCCGTCAGCGTGAGCAGGTTGGCGCGGTCGATCAGGTGGTACTCGGCCGGCATCGGCGCGAGCGGTCCCTGATAGTTCCGGAAACCGTCGGCGGAGGGCTCGAGATAGGCGAACGAGAGCTCATCGGTCTGCTCCTGCGAGGCGTCGGTGCGCCCCGGGTGGAACGGAACCTCGGCGTCGACTCCCGCATCCTTGGCTGCCTTCTCGACACCCGCGTTGCCCGCGAGCACGATCAGGTCGGCCAGCGAGACCTTCTTGCCGTCCGTACGGCCATCGTTGAAGGATGCCTGGACACCCTCGAGCACCCCGAGCACACGTGCCAGCTGCTCCGGCTTGTTGACGGCCCAGTCCTTCTGCGGCGCCAGGCGGATCCGCGCACCGTTCACGCCACCGCGCTTGTCGCTGCCCCGGAAGGTGGATGCCGCGGCCCAGGTCGTCGCAACGAGTTCGGCGACCGTGAGGCCCGACGCCAGGATCTGCTGCTTGAGCGCCGCGGCGTCGGCCGCGTCGATCAGCACGTGGTCGACCGCGGGCACCGGGTCCTGCCAGATGAGCTCCTCGGCGGGAACCTCGGGGCCGAGGTAGCGCGCGATCGGACCCATGTCGCGGTGCGTGAGCTTGAACCACGCACGCGCAAAGGCATCACCGAAGGCCTCGGGGTCTTCGAGGAAGCGGCGCGAGATCGGGCCGTAGTCCGGATCCATCCGCAGCGCGAGGTCGCTCGTCAGCATGCGCGGCTCGCGGCGCTTCGTCGCGTCATGCGCCAGCGGAACCATGTCGGCTCCCCCGCCGTTCGTCGGGCGCCACTGGTGGCCACCGCCCGGGCTCTTCATGAGCTCCCAGTCGTAGGCGAACAGGATGTGGAAGAACTCGTTGTCCCAGCGCGTGGGGTGATACGTCCACGTCACCTCGAGGCCCGAGGTGATCGTGTCGTCGCCCGCGCCGGTCCCGAAGTTGTTCTTCCAGCCGAGGCCCTGGTTCTCGAGCCCGGCGGCTTCGGGGTTGGCCTCGACGTTGGTGTCGGGGGCCGCACCGTGCGTCTTGCCGAAGGTGTGTCCACCGGCGATCAGCGCGACGGTCTCTTCGTCGTCCATGCCCATGCGGCCGAAGGTCTCGCGGATGTCGCGGGCCGAGGCGAGCGGATCGGGATTGCCGTTCGGGCCCTCCGGGTTGACGTAGATCAGGCCCATCTGCACAGCGGCGAGCGGCTTCTCGAGCTCGCGGTCACCCTCGTAGCGCTCGTCCGCGAGCCACGTGGTCTCGGGGCCCCAGTACACATCGTCGTCCGGCTCCCAGACGTCGGGGCGACCGCCACCGAATCCGAAGGTCTCGAAACCCATGGTCTCGAGGGCCACGTTGCCGGCGAGGATCATCAGGTCGCCCCACGAAAGGCTCTGGCCGTACTTCTTCTTGACGGGCCACAACAGACGTCGCGCCTTGTCGAGGCTGACGTTGTCGGGCCAGCTGTTCAGGGGCGCGAAACGCTGCTGACCCGTGCCACCGCCACCGCGACCGTCGGTCGCGCGGTAGGTGCCGGCCGAGTGCCACGCCATGCGGATCATGAGGGGGCCATAGTTGCCGAAGTCGGCCGGCCACCAGGGCTGGCTCTTCGTGAGCGTCTCGGCGATGTCGGCCTTGACGGCGGCGAGATCGAGGGTGGCGAACGCGGCTCGGTAGTCGAAGTCGGCGCCGAGGGGATCGCGCGCCGGCTGGTTCTTCGCGAGGATCTTCAGGTTCAGCTGGTTCGGCCACCACACCCGGTTGGCGGAACCGGTCGTCGGGTGGGGCTGCGCGCTCGGCTGGCCGTGGATGACGGGGCAGCTGGCATCGTCCGGGTTCGGGCTGGGACGGGTCTCGCCGTCCTCCCGCTCGTTAACGGGCGTGTCGATGTCGGTGACGGACTGGTCCGTGGCGGTCGGGTCGTTTCCGATACCCGTCGTGGTGTCGTCGTTCTCGCTCATGGTCTTCCTTTCTCGGGGACTACGTGTGGGATCAGGGAGTCGTGGATGCCGCCGGTGCTGCGGTGCCTGCGTTGACGGCGCAGTCGGGGCAGGTGCCCCAGTAGGTCACCTCGGCGGTGTGCACGGCAAAACCATGGGTGTCGGACGGCGTGAGGCAGGGGGCTTCGCCGACGGCGCAGTCGATGTCGGCGACCGCTCCGCACCCCGTGCAGATCACGTGATGGTGGTTGTCATCGACGCGCAGTTCGAACAGTCCCGGCCGCCCGGCGGGCTCGATGCGCCGAACCAATCCCGCGTCCACGAAGTCGCCGAGGGCGTTGTAGACCGACTGCAAGCTCGTCTGCGGTACCGAGAGGGCGACGAGTTGGAAGACGGCGTCAGCGCTCGCATGCGGGCTGACCCGCAATGCCTCCACGACGGCTCTCCGCGGCTCCGTGACCCGCAGGCCGGCACGACGGATGAGCTCGGCGGCTTCCATCCCGTGAGGGAGGAGGGCGGTTGAACTCATGTCCCCAGTCTAGCGACCAGTTTTGATCGAATCAAAACAAGGGGCCGTGAAAATTCGATGAACGGATGCCTCTCACCCGGAGACGAGAATCGGCGTTCCCGTCTCGGATTCCGAGAGGTCGCCGGTCTCGCCAGCCCGCGCCGCCCGCCCCCCGACGAACACCATGTAGACGACGAACGCACCCAGCGCCAGGGCACCGATGCCGATCTTCACAACCCACGGCCACGGCTGCGCCGTCACGAAGCCCTCGATGATTCCCGACACCAGCAGGGCCAACAACAGCCCGATTGCCACGGTCGCCAGCGATCGGCCGGCGGATGCGAGTGCCTCGAGGCGCGTCCTCGGACCGGGTGCGATCCAGGCCCAGAAGATGTGCAGTCCCGCGGCTCCGGCGACGAAGATGCACGTCAACTCGAGCAGCCCGTGCGGGAGGATGAACAGCACGAAGACATCGCCGCGGTCGAAGGCGAACATCACGGCGGCTGCGGTCCCGACGCCCACCGCATTCTGCACCAGCACCATGACGGGCCAGAACCCGGTGATCCCGAACAGGACGCACTGCGCCGCGATCCACGCGTTATTCGTCCAGACCGTCCCCGCGAACACCGCCGCGGGGTTCTCGGAGTAATAGCTTGTGAACTCTTCTTCCGCGTAATACTGCAGCCCCGCCCGGTCACCGAGGGCGGCGACGAGAGCGGGATCGCCCGCCACCCACGCGGCGACGATCGCGACGACCGCGACGAAGAGGACGGCGATGACGAGTGTCGTCCAGCGCACCCGATACAGCGCAGCGGGCAGCTGAAGAGCGAAGAAGCGCGGCAGCGCTCGCAAGGGGTTGGCGCTTGCGCGCGTCAGGCGCAGTCTGGCCGCGGCGAGCAGGGTCGAGACGACGTCACCCTGAGGCGCCCGCCCCGCCGTGGACTTGATTTCGGCGAGATCGGCCGAAGCGGATTGGTAGCGTGCGACCAGCTCGTCGGCTTCGGCGCCGGTCAAGCGGCGGCGTGCCGAGAGCTCGCCGAGCCGTTGCCATTCGGCTGCCCGTGCGGCCGCCAGCGCGTCGAGGTCCACGCGCCTAAACTACCCGCATGACGCCTCGACCCTCCCCGGAGGCCATCCACCTGGCCCAAGACGAGGTACTCACCGGTGAAGCCGTAGCCCTCGACGTCCAACCGACCGGCGTCCTGCTTCGGGCGGTCGGCGCGGTGATCGACATCCTGTTGGCTACCGTTCTGATGATCGCTGCATTGCTGATCATCACGGGCCCGCTCGCGCCGCTTCTACCCGAGGGCGCCCAACAGATGACGGTGATCGTCACGCTCGTTCTGGTGCTCGTCGTGCTTCCGACCGCCGTCGAGGCCACGACGCGGGGACGAAGCCTCGGGCGCCTGGCGGTGGGGACTCGCATCGTGAGATCGGATGGTGGGGCCTCCGGTTTTCGTCAGGCTCTGATCCGAGCCCTCGTAGGCGTGCTGGAGATCTACTTCACCCTCGGCGTGGTTGCGGTGCTCGCCGGTGCATTCACTCCTCGATCGCAGCGCCTCGGCGATCTGCTCGCGGGAACGTACTCGCAGAGAACGCGCGTGGCTCCCCTGCCGCCCTCGCTTCCACCGGTTCCACCGATGCTCGACCAGTGGGCATCCGTCGTGGACGTCGCCCGCCTCCCGGATCGCCTCTCACGGAGGCTCGCGCAATTTCTCGGGCAGGCGCCGCGCCTGGCGCCCGCAGCGCGTGACCGCATAGCGGAAGAACTGCGTGATGAGGTTTCCGCTTTCGTCTACCCCATGCCGAACACCGATCCCCTCACGGCGCTCTTCGGAATCGCGGCGGCGCGGCGCGACCGGGAGCTGCGCGCCCTCAGCGCCCAAGATGAGCGGAGGGTTGACCTCGCGCCGATCCTGGAGCGCGTTCCCCCCGGGTTTCCCCGGCACTGAGGGCCACTTCGACGAGCTCAGCGACCGGGCGCGGCGGCGTGCTCTAAAACGGGGGTGGATCCGTGTTGGGGACGAAGTGGATCGCTGGGGGTGGTTTGTCGATGTAGACGTGACCGCCCGGGGAGGTCCATTCCAGGACTCCGCCGCCGAGCTGGCGAACGGTCCAGGCCGTTTCGCCTTTCAGGACGTGATGGCGTTTGCAGAGACAAGCCAAGTTGCAGACATCCGTGGCGCCGCCGAACGCGTAATCGAGGGTGTGGTCGCGATCGCACCGGTGCGCGGGTTGCCGGCAC
>NZ_HG779608.1:0-22071 GCF_000582705.2 Microbacterium sp. C448 | reverse complement strand
GTGCCGGGCAGACCCGCCGATAGTTCTCTAGACTGGCACGACACGCCCACACCCGAACGGAGCATGAGAATGACGCTTGTCACGACGATCCTGGCCGCGGCCGAAGAGGGTCACCACGGCAACGTCGCGCTGGAGACGGTGGTTTTCTTCTTCATCGCCATCGCGGTCTTCGCAGCTCTCGGTCTTGTGGTCTTCTCCTACCGCGACGTGGCGAACCGCCACGCGGGCAAGGCTCAGGCGTTCGCCCAGAGCCACGGCACGGCAGCTGATCACGGGGCAATCGATCACGGGACGGCGAGCGGCCACTAGGTCGGGCATGACGACGGACGCAGGGGAGCGGCCCCGGATCGGGGTGATGGGCGGCACGTTCGATCCCATCCACCACGGTCACCTGGTCGCCGCCAGCGAGGTCGCAAGCCACCTCGGCCTCGACGAGGTCATCTTCGTTCCGACGGGAACGCCCTGGCAGAAGCAGAAAGTCAGCGATAGCGAACATCGCTATCTGATGACCGTCATCGCGACCGCTTCGAACCCGGGATTCACGGTCAGCCGCGTCGATATTGATCGCGGTGGCCCGACCTACACCATCGACACGTTGCGGGATCTTCGGGCGTTGCGCCCCGATGCCGACCTTTTTTTCATCTCGGGCGCGGACGCGGTAGCGCAGATTCTCAGTTGGAGGGACCATGATGAGCTGTGGAACCTCGCGCACTTCGTCGCCGTAAGTCGCCCCGGACACGTCCTGGACACCGGGGGACTTCCGAGTGAGGTCGTGAGTCAACTCGAGATTCCGGCACTCGCGATTTCGTCGACGGACTGTCGCGAGCGAGTCCACCGGGGAGACCCGGTGTGGTATCTCGTTCCTGACGGGGTCGTTCAATACATCAGCAAGCATCATCTCTATCGGAGCAACGCATGAGCACACCCGAGCAGCCGCTGACGCGGAAGAAGCTCCGCGAACTGCACGCGACCGGGTCACTTCCCGTTCAGAACGAGGCGTCGAACGCGGACGATGAGATCGACGAAGACACCTACGTTGCGGCCACTCCGCCGCCTGCTGCGCCGCTCGCGCGTGCAGCCACCCCCGCCTTCACCCCGCCGGCGCCCATGCCCGACGCCCACGTCGATCTGGGCGTCTCGCCCCTGACTCGCCGGCAGGCGCGCGAGCAGGAGCGCATCCGCACGGCGTCCGTCCCCGTCATCACGCCCGATGTCATCGCCGCCCAGATGCCTGTCTCGGCTCTCGGCGAGCCCGCCCCGGCGCGGTACACGCCGTTCTCGGCACCCGCCGCCTCCGGCGCTGCAGTTGCCGAGCCCGCGGTGAAGGACAAGAAGTCTGAAGACAAGAAGTCCGATGATAAGAAGTCGGCTGACAAGAAGTCCGATGACAAGAATGCTGATGCCAAGAAAGCGGATGCGACGAAGGACCCTGATGCCAAGGCATCCGATTCTTCCCGTGACGCCAGCTCGCACGACGACGACAACGCACGCGGCATCGACGCGGCGCCCGTCGCGACGGTCGACCCGCAGTTCGGTGCACACCTGCTGAAGGACGAAGAGATCTCGACGAAGCTGCCTGCTTCGTTCGATGAGCTCATCGTCCGGAACTCGTCGTCGACGGGGGCGATCGGTGCGTCGAGCGCGTTGATCCTGTCGCAGACGCCCAACATGCCCCCGCTGTCCGGCCCCGTGAATGCGACGGGTGAGGTGCTTATCACGGGCACGTTCCATCTGCCCGACGGTCTCGGATCCGCCGGTGGCGACCCGCGTTCGACGGACGGCAAGGACGTCGATTCGGTTCTCATCGACGGTGAACTGCCCGCTTCGTCCTCGCCGACGCCCATCGCCGCGAGTGCCGCGATCAGCACGGTGCGCGGCACGGGCGAAATCATCCGCCCGCCGGCGCCCGAAAAGGGCGGCCGACTCCTTTTCTCCCTGGCGATCACGGCGGGCGTTCTGGCGCTCGCGCTCGTGGGCGTCCTCATCCTCGCTTTCGTGAATGGTGCTCTTTAATGCCCGCAACTGAACAAGCACGTGAACTCGTGCAGATCGCTTCGGCCGTCGCCGATGCCAAGGGCGGCGAGGATCTGGTCGCACTGGATGTCTCGGGCCCGCTCCCGCTCGTCGACGCCTTCCTGCTCGTCACGGGGCGCAACGAGCGCAACGTCGGTGCGATCGCCGACGCGATCGAGGACCGACTGCACGAGGCCGGCGTCAAGCGTCTGCGCCGTGAGGGACGTCAGGAGGGACGCTGGGTTCTGCTCGACTTCGGTGACCTCGTCGTGCACGTCTTCCACGAGCAGGAGCGCGTGTACTACGGGCTCGAGCGTCTGTGGAAGGACTGCCCGGTCATTCCGATCGAGCTTCCGGCCCCGGCCGCCGCGGCAGCCGAGTAGGCCTCGCGCGTTCCGCGCGGTTGCGGCATCCGTCCCGATTCGAGTGGACGCTTCGGATGTAGTAATCTAGCGGGGTTGCCCTGGCTCGTCCGGGGTAGTGTTTGGGCCTGTGGCGCAGCTGGTAGCGCACCTGCATGGCATGCAGGGGGTCAGGGGTTCGAGTCCCCTCAGGTCCACAACATTTCGACAAGCGCCTCCTCGCGGGGCGTTTGTCATTTCATCGGCACACGGGTCGTTATCCCGTCAATACCTGACCTTTTTCGCCCCGCTCTGAAACGATGAGGCGACGGTGAGTGGGAGCGAGGAACGAATGTGGCCGAGGAACTTTCGACCGGTGACCGCGTGAGCTGGGGCACTCCGCAGGGACGCACCCGCGGAACGGTGGTGGAGCGAAAAACGAGCGACTTCGCGTTCGCCGGTCAGCGCTTCACCGCGACGCCCGACGAGCCGGCGTACATCGTGGAGTCCGAGAAAAGCGGGAAACAGGCCGCGCACAAACGCTCGGCTCTGCGCAAGCTGAAGAGCTGACGCGTTCTGAGGTCGGGCTCGGGCTCGCGCGGGTCTCCTCGGTTATCGGGCGCCCGCGATAACGTCGCTCGTGTGACCTTGCTCTCGAACGACGCCGTGACGCAGTTCGCCGTGCTCGATGCGCTCTTGGCGGGCGCCTACGAGACCGGGATGCCTGTGGCCGACGCGCTCCGCGCCGGTGACTTCGGGATCGGATGCTGCGACCGCCTCGGCGGCGAAGTGGTGATCGTCGACGGGCGGGCGTACGAGTGCACCGTCGACGGTCCGCCGACGCAGATGGCAGAGACGGACATCCTGCCGTTCGTGGATGTCGCGCCCCTCCCGGACGTCATCTCGACGCGGGTCGAGATGCTCGATCTCGCGGGGTTGACCGCGCAGGTCGAAGGAGTGCTGCTGAGTCGGAACCTGTTCCATACCGTGCGGATCGACGGGATGATGGCCTCGGTGCGCGTGCGGGTGACGCCGAGACAGCACCACCCGCTTCCGCCTCTGACCGAGGTGACTCGTGAGCAGGTCGAGACCGTGCTGACCGAACGGACCGGAACGCTGGTGGGGTTCTGGGCGCCGCGGATCTATCAGGGCATCGCGGTTGCTGGACTGCACCTGCACTTCTTGGCCGAGGACCGGCTCGACGGCGGACACGTGCTGGACGTTACGGTCGGCGCGGGGGAGCTGCGCATCGCCGCGTTCGCTCGGCTCGACCTGCACCTGCCCGTCGATGAGCTGTTCTTACGGACCGAGCTGACCCACGACGCAGACCACCGCATCGTGGCGATCGAGGGTGGCGCCGCGGGCTGAGGTGCCCGCCGCTCAGTGCGTTTCGACTCGCTGCGCTCGCTCAACGAACGAGGGTGCTGGGCGTTTCGACTCGCTGCGCTCGCTCAACGACCGGGGCGTGCGTTTCGGATCGCTGCGCTCGCTCAACGAGCGGTGCTCGCGGGGTCAGACGGCGAGCGAGCGTTCCAGCGGTGTGAGGGCCAGGATGCCCGAACGCGCCAGCTCGATGGCTGCCGAGACGGCGCCCGTCGAGACGACATCGCCCCCGAGGTTGGATGCGACGAGCTCAGGCGGCGGCACGTGGAGGGCGCCGGAGAGTCCGGCCCGGGCGGCGACGAGCACTTCCGCGATGCCGGCGGACACGGCGCCAGAGATGACGATCATCCGCGGGTCGAGCAGACTCGCGAAGACGCCGGTGACGCGCGCGAGCATCTGGCCGACGCGGTGCACGATGGTCAGGGCGAATTCGTCGCCGGAAGCCGCGAGCTCGAAGACGACACGTCCCGTCACTTCGCTCGATGGAGTACCGACCAGCGGATGCTCCGGCGGTACCTCACCCGCGGCGATGGCCTCGCGTGCCCACTCCGCTGCCCGGTTCCCGAGTCCCCACGCTCCCTCGACGCCCGAGACTTGGTCGAAGGCGATCATCTCGCCGACGCCGCCGTGGGCGCCGCGCAAGAGGCGCCCATCTACGACGACCCCCGCTCCGAGGCGTTCGCCGGCGAGAAGCGTGACGTAGTCGCGGCATCCTCGGGCAACGCCCAGGCTGCCCTCTGCGACGGCCGCGAGCGAGGCGTCGTTCTCGACGCGTACGAGCGGGACCCAGGCGCGGAACATGTCGATCAGGTCCGGATTCATCCGCTGCCAGAAACCGTCGTGATGCGTGGGGGAGACGCCCTCCGAATCCACGGGGGCCGGGACGCCGGCGCAGAGGGCGATGACGTCGCCACGCTCGAGGCCCGCTACCCCGAGGGCATCGTCCACCGCGGTCGCCATCACGGCGCGACGTCGGGAGATGGAGTCGTCGTCGAGCATGAGATGTTCACGTGCGAGGACTGCGCCGCGCAAGTCCGCGATGGTCGTCGTCACGTGCGCGCGACCCGCATCGAGTCCGACGACAACGCCGGCGTCCGCACAGAATTCGAAGCGGCGTGCCGGTCGGCCCTTGCTGTAGTCGCCCACCTCGCGGGCATTGGGGAGTTCCCGGATGAGAGCGCGTTCGACCAATTCGTCGAGCGCGTCGATCGTGGTGGAACGGGTCAGGCCGACCGCCGGCATCGCCTCGCCCGCGGTGAAGGATTCGGCGTCCCACGCGTAGTGGAGCAGTGCGTCGAGGCTGGCGCGGCGCGGGGCCGAAACCCGCTCGGAGGGCTGTGACAAGGGTCTTGACCTTTCGGGTGCTTCCCTGCATTATTGTCCACATCGACTTGATTCGGTAGATAAATCTAATCGGTGTACAAAGACGTACGACCGCCCACGAGGCGGCAGAAAGGGACGATGACGTGCCGAGAATACGGTCACATGCGCTCCGGCTGACGGCTGCCACGCTGGGAATGGCCCTCCTGGGAGGGACGCTCGCGGGATGCTCATCGGGCGGACCCACCGAGATCCGGTTCCACCTGAGCAAGCCCGAGGCGATCCCGTACTTTCGTGAGCTGATCGCCGAGTACAACTCGTCCCAGGACGACGTGCGCGTCGTGTTCGACACTTCTTCCAACCTGCAGGCGGGCTTCCTGCGCGGCGACCCGCCTGACCTCGGATTGCTGAACTACAACATGGAGATGTCGCGCTTCATGGAGCGCGGTGCACTCAGTGACCTGAGCGACATGCCCGAGGCCGACCGGATCCTGCCCGAGGTGCAAGACCTCGTCGACCAGTACGCGACCTACCCGGGGCGAACGAGCGTGCTGCCGTACTCGGTGATGGCGGCATCCGTCATCTACAACGTCGACATTTTCGAGCAACAGGGCCTCGAGGTACCGCAGACATGGGACGAACTCATCGCGGTCTGCGACCAGCTGCAAGCGGCCGGGATCACCCCGTTCTACGGCACCTTCAAGGACCCGTGGACGGTCGCGCAGGGATGGTTCGACTACACGGTGGGGGGCACGGTCGATGTCGCCGAGTTCTACGACGAGATGAATGAGCTCGGCACCGAGGTCGGTCCCGACTCGCCCGTGTCGTTCGAGCGCACTCTGATCGAGCCGGTCGACCGTATGACGATGCTGGCCGAGACATACACGAACCCGGATGCCGCGAGCCGCGGCTACGGCGACGGCAACCTTGCGTTCGCCCAGGGTGAGGCTGCCATGTACCTGCAGGGTCCGTGGGCGTTCGGCGAGATCGCCAAAACGTCTCCCGATCTCGAGCTCGGTACCTTCCCTCTCCCGATGACGGACGATCCGGAAGACCTCGAAGTTCGCGTGAACATCGACCTGGCGGCGTGGATACCCGAGGCATCAGCGCACCAGGAAGAGGCCCGCGAGTTCTTGTCGTACCTGTTCCAGAAAGACGTGATGGACGAGTACAACGCCGCTCAACTCGGATACGGAACCACGACCGACGCCGCCGAGGTGACGGACCCCCGGATCCTCGGGATGAAGGAGTTCTACGACGAGGCTCGCTTCTACCAGGGAGCATCCAAAGCAATCCCGCTCACCATCCCTACCGAGAACTACATGCAGGGCATCGTCACGGGCGGCAACGCCGAACGGACCCTCCGGGTCATGGACGCGGACTGGGCGCGGCTCGCGCTGCGTCAGTAGCCCGACTCCTCACGCGAGACCCAACGAAGGGAACCGACACACATCATGGCCACGACGACGGCGACATTGATCACGCCGAAGACCCGCGGGCGCACCGCCGCGCCCACGGATACAGACCTCCCGCGAAAGCGACGCAAGGTTGAGGGGGTCTATTACTTCTTCCTGCTCCCGAGCCTCATCCTGTTCAGCCTCGCGATCACGCTGCCGGCGGTTGTCGGGATCTTCTTCAGTTTCACGAATTCGATCGGGTTTGGGGACTGGGAATTCATCGGGCTCATCAACTACATCGCGCTCTTCTCCGACCCGGCGATCCTGCAGAGTTATCTCTTCACCTTCGGGTTCGCGACCGTGACGGTGCTGGCGGTGAACGTGCTCGCGTTCCTGCTGGCCGTGGGTCTGACCTCGCGCATCCGCTTCAAGACCGCGCTCCGGACGATCTTCGTGATCCCCATGGTGATCTCGGGAATCGTCATCGCCTTCGTCTTCAACTTCCTGTTCTCGAACTCGGTGCCGGCCCTCGGGCAGGCCCTGGGGATCGGATGGCTGAGCGAGAGCATCCTCGCCAACCCTGACCTTGCCTGGGTCGCCGTCGTGATCGTGACCGCGTGGCAGGCGATCCCGGGCACCCTGCTGATCTACATCGCGGGACTGCTTTCCATCCCCGGCGACGTGTACGAGGCAGCCGAGCTCGACGGTGCAGGCAAGCGCCAGCAGTTGTTGCGCATCACCCTGCCGCTCGTCGCGGGCTACGTGGTGATCAACGTGATCCTCGGCTTCAAGAACTTCCTCAACGCCTACGACATTATCGTCGGTCTGACCAACGGCGGTCCGGGCACCTCGACCCGCAGCATCGCGATGACGATCGTGACGGGCTTCACCGGTGGCGACTACGCCTACCAGATGGCGAACGCGACGATCTTCTTCGTCATCGTCGTCGCGATCTCGCTCATTCAGCTGCGGCTGACCCGCGGAAGGAACGTGTTCTGATGACTGTTCAACCAGCCCTGGCTGTCGAGGACATCGACGCCGAGCGCACACTCGCGGGGGACTCGCCGCGCAAGGCCAGCCGTGGTCGCTCCGCGATGGAGCGCGTCAACTGGTCGAACACGATCGTGATCGCGCTGTGCACCATCACGGTTCTCATTCCGCTCTACGTGACTCTCTCGATGGCGTTCAAGACGCAGTCGCAGGCGGTCGACGGCAATGCGTTCTCGCTGCCGAACCCCTTCAGCATCGACGGCTTCGTCACGGCGTGGAACCTGACCAACTTCCCGCTGGCGTTCACGATGTCAGTCCTCATCACGGCGGGCACCGTCGTCGGCACGATCGTGCTGGCCGCGTGGGCGTCATTCGCGATCTCTCGAAACTGGGATCGCAAGCTCTTCCGGTACTCGTTCTACTACCTGCTGGCGGCGATGTTCCTACCGTTCCCCGTTGTCGCGCTGCCGCAGATCCAGCTCACCGGACTGCTCGGCCTCGACAATCCGGCCGGGGTCGCGCTTTTGCACATCATGTTCCAGCTGAGCTTCAGCATCCTGCTCTTCACGGCGTTCTTGCGGTCGATCCCGGCGGAGCTGGAAGAGAGCGCACGGATCGACGGTGCATCCACTTGGCAGACCTTCTGGCGGCTCATCTTCCCGTTGCTCGCTCCGATGAGCGCCACGGTCGGAATCTTCGCCTTCCTCGCATCGTGGAACGACTTCATGATGCCGTCGCTCATCATCTCGGACCCCGCGCTGCAGACCCTTCCGGTCGTGCAGAGCATCTTCCAGACGCAGTTCAGCAACAACTACAACGTCTCGTTCGCGTCGTACCTGATGGCGATGGCGCCGGCGATCGTCGTCTACCTCTTCACCCAGCGCTGGGTGATGGAGGGCGTCACGCAGGGCGCCGTCAAGGGCTGACGCCCCGGCGACGCGGCACAAACCCACCGCACCGAACCACCCCGATGAAAGGATCCCTTCTCCGATGAGCCAGGCAGTTTCCCCGACCCCCGACCTTCGCACCCAGGCGTCGCCCGATGCCGCGCCGTGGTGGCGCCAGGCCGTGGTCTACCAGGTCTATCCGCGCAGTTTCGCGGACACGGATGGGAACGGCCTCGGCGATATCGCGGGAATCACATCCCGCGCCGACTATCTCGACGAACTCGGGGTGGATGCCGTGTGGCTGAGCCCGTTCTATCCGTCGGCGCTGGCAGACGGTGGGTACGACGTCGCGGACTATCGGGACGTCGATCCGAAGCTCGGCACCCTCGCCGACTTCGACGAGATGGTGGCCACGCTGCACGCACGGGGCATTCGCGTCGTCGTGGACATCGTGCCGAACCACACGTCCGACCTGCACGAGTGGTTCCAGGAGGCGCTGCTCGCCGAGCCCGGTTCGCCCGCGCGAGAGCGCTACATCTTCCGTGAGGGGACGGGACCGGATGGCTCGCTTCCCCCGAGCGACTGGGTTTCAGCCTTCGGGGGGCCGGCCTGGGAGCGTGTGCCCGACGGTCAGTGGTACCTGCATCACTTCGCGGTCGAGCAGCCGGACCTCAACTGGTCGAACCCGGAGGTGCGCGCCGACTTCGTGCAGACACTGCGATTTTGGTCCGATCGCGGGGTCGATGGATTCCGGATCGATGTTGCCCACATGCTCACGAAGGACCTCGCCGAGGTGCTGCCGTCTCAGGCCGAACTGGACGCGATGCCTCGGGACGGACAGCACCCCACGATCGACCGGGACGACGTGCACGAGGTATACGCCGAATGGCGCACGGTCTTCGACTCGTATGACCCCCCGCGAACCGCTGTCGCCGAGGCGTGGGTCGATCGGGTGAGGGTTCCGCTGTATGCCCGTTCGGAGAGCCTGGGCCAGGCTTTCAACTTCGACCTGCTCGAGGCTGACTTCGATGCGTCGCAGTTTCGCGAGATCGTGACCGCGAACCTCGAGCTGGCCGGGGCTTCGGGATCGTCGAGCACCTGGGTGCTGTCGAATCACGACGTCGTTCGCCACGCGACCCGATACGGACTGCCGGATGCCGAGCGGGGTGCCGACGGGCGCCCGAGCCGCAAGCACGGGCAGGAATGGCTCCTTTCGGGCGGGCGAGAGCCCGAACTCGACCGCGAACGCGGCGAACGACGCGCTCGCGCGGCGACGCTGTTCGTGCTGGGGTTGCCCGGCTCGGCCTACCTGTATCAGGGCGAAGAACTCGGTCTGCACGAGGTCGCCGAGATCGAGGACGGTCAGCGCCAGGACCCGACGTTCTTCCGCAGCCCCGGGTTCGACCTCGGACGGGACGGATGCCGCGTGCCACTGCCGTGGGAGGCATCCGGTCCGTCCTTCGGATTCGGGTCGGGCGAAGCACACCTGCCACAGCCGGAATGGATGGGGGAATATGCGGTCGATCGCCAGATCGATGACCGCGAGTCGACCCTCACCCTCTACCGTCGTGCTCTTGCCGTGCGCACGGACATTCAGGCGAGCGAGAGCCTCGACTGGATCGAGACCGGGCGCGCCGATGTGCTGCGCTTCGCCCGGCCGAACGGCTGGCAGGTCGTGACGAACTTCGGAGACGAGCCGTACGTGCTCGACGCGGCGGGGTCGTCGGTCGTGCTCGCCAGCGATCCGAACGCTTCGCCGGACCTCGTGCCCCCGGCTTCGACGGTGTGGCTCGCGCCCTGACGCCGCGGGACTCGCTGCGTTTCGGCTCGCTTCGCTCGCTCAACGAACGGGGGGCTCGTCACTCCAGGTAGGTGCGGATCGCGTCGGCTTCTTCCGTGATCGTGTCGGAGGAGACGAGATCGGATGCCTCGGATTGCAGGAGCGCCGTCCAGACATCCAGGACCGCCGTCGCCTTTCCGGAGTCAACCAGAGTGGTCTCGAGGTCTGCCTTCGCCTGCTCGACGCGCGCCGCGAACGTGTCGTTTTCCAGGAACCGCTCGGAGAGGATGTTGCTGCCGGACGATCCCGCTCCACCGCCGGCTCCGCCGCCTCCACCGCCGCGTGCACCCTGCGCGACGGGGCGGTCGGCATCGGCGCCACCCGCATCGCCGCCCCCGCCGAAGCCGGCGTTCCGTACGCCGAACGTCAGGTTGAGGTCCCAGGTCACGACGCTCATCAGACCCGTCGCGGCGTCGTAGGAGAGGTACGAGTTGTTGCCCGGGCCGTCGATGTCGTCGTAGTTGTCGACGAGTTCCTGGAACGCGAGGTAGGTCGCGAAGGACTCGATGTCGAGGTGCTCTGAGAGTTCGGCGGCGAACGTTTCGTCGTCGGATTCGTTGATGAACTGTAGAAAATCGATCAGCGGGGTCAGGTCGCTCTCGCCGGCCTCCTGATCGAAGATGTCCGTGTACGAATCAGGATCGTCGCCGCGATAGCTGTAGTCCCCGCCGGTCTCGGCTTTGTACAAACCGCCCGACGTCGTCCCGAACTCCTGTTCGAGCCATCCGTCGGACGGCTTCTGAACGGCGAGGCGCAGCTGAGCGCTTCCGCCGTTGACCGTGAACCGTGTCGCGGCCGCGTTCTCCGCCGCGAGGCCGGCTTCGTCCAGGAGAGACAGCGCGACGGCTTCGTTCAGGGACGACGCCGAGACGTTGCCGCGGATGACGATGTCGGTCTCGCCATCGAGGGTCTGTCCGTCGACGAACTTGTCGAGGCGGATGATCCAGGGCAGGGTCGCCGGATCGGCATCCGTCGACACGTCGCGCAGAGTCGAGTTGCCCTTCAGCTTCAGCCCGACACGCTCGTAGGTCACTCCGTCGATGGTCACGGATGCCTCGATCCACACCTTCTCGCCCGTGTCGAGGTATTCCTGGATCGCGCTCTCGAGCTCGGCCTCGTCGACGTCGAGTGACACCTCGTGCACGGTCGAGGTGTCCCAGAGGGCGGGGCTCGCGACATCCGTATCCACGGTGGCTTCCGCCGCGGCGGGCGTCGACGTTGTCGTCGATGTCGTGGTGCAGGAGGCGAGTACGAGGCTGCCGGTGAGCATGAAGGCCGCGGCGATGACGGGGACCCGTTTGCGGCGGAGAGGGCGGGTAGTTGCGTCCATCCCCGTAGCACAGCGGGCCTCAGTGTGCGGGCGTTAAGCGGATCCCATGAGCCTCCGATGCATCCGGGGCAGAACGCGGCGATCATTCGTGACCCATAGCTCCCCGAAAGCGCCGACCATATTTCGTCGGGTAGCCCTGTACGCATGAACACCTCGCAACGACAACCCCGCCGTCGTGTGTCCCTGAAGCGGCGCCTGACGCGCAAGACACGCGCCATCGTGATCGCTTCAGGCCTGACCGTGCTACTGGTCGCGGGCGGTGGCGCCGCCTGGGCCGCCGACCGTTTCCTCATCGAGCATGTCGAGATCACAGATGTCTCGGAGTACGAGGCATCTCAAGCCTCCGCGACGGACTCGACCGAGGCTTCCGAGACCGACTCCGGCACCTCGACCGAGGCGGTGACGCTGACCGACACGTCGTACAGCGACGGCGAGACGAGCGTGACGATCTCGACGGTCGTCACGGGCTCGGGGGATGACACGGTCACCTACTACGTGGCCGACGTCGTGCTGGGGGAGTCGGCCGACCTCCGCTCGGCGTTCGCGAAAGACCAGTTCGGTGAGAACATCACCGAGACGACGAGCGCGATCGCGAGTGACAACGGCGCGATCTTCGCGATCAACGGCGACTACTACGGCTTCCGCGACACCGGCATCGTGATCCGGAACGGTGTCGTCTACCGCGACGAGCCCGCCCGCGAAGGGCTGGTGTTCTTCGAGGACGGCTCGGTCGAGATCTACGACGAGACGACGACATCGGCGGACGAACTGCTCGCCGAGGGGGCCTGGAACACGCTGAGTTTCGGTCCGGCGATCGTGTCCGACGGTGCGGTCATCGACGGCATCGACGAGGTCGAGATCGACACCAACTTCGGCAACCACTCGATCCAGGGCGAGCAGCCGCGCACCGCGGTGGGGGTCATCGACGAGAACCATCTCGTTTTCGTCGTGGTCGACGGGCGAGACACCGGGTACAGCCGCGGGGTCACGCTGCCGGAGCTCGCCGACATCATGGTCTCGCTCGGTGCGACGACCGCCTACAACCTCGACGGCGGCGGCTCATCGACGATGTTCTTCAACGGGGAGGTCGTCAATCAACCCTCCAACGGCGGCGAGCGCGGCACCAGCGACATCCTGTACGTCGCCGGATCCTCCGCGACCGAGTGACCGACATGATCATCGTGATCCCGGCGTACGAGCCCGGCCCGGCACTGGTCGGGCTGGTCGACGGACTCCGCCGCGCGCGCCCGCACGCCGAGGTGATCGTCGCGGACGACGGCAGCGGACCGGACTGCGCCGACGTTTTTGAGGCCGCGCGCGGGGCGGGCGCCGTGGTCCTGACGCACCCGTCCAACCGGGGTAAGGGCGCGGCGCTGAAGAGCGTCTTCCGGCATCTGCGTGCGGTCGGCGCATCCGGTCCGATCGTCACGGCCGATGCCGACGGCCAGCACACGGTTGCCGACATCCTGCGCGTCGGCGATGCCGTGGCGGACGGCGACGACCGGACGATGGTTCTGGGGTGCCGTGGTTTCACGGGACCCGTTCCACTCCGCAGTCGCCTCGGCAACTCGGTGTCGCGGGGACTCTTCCGACTGAGCGCCGGATGGGCGTTGAGCGACACCCAGACGGGGCTGCGCGGCATTCCCGCGACGATGCTGCCGTGGCTGATCCAGCAGCCCGGGGACCGTTTCGAGTACGAGCAAAACGTGTTGCTGCGGCTGCACGGCGGCGGATGGCACGTGCAGGAGATTGCGATCGCGACCGTCTACGAGCCGCACAACCCGTCGAGTCACTTCCGCCCGGTGGTCGACTCGCTCCGCGTCCTGATCCCGCTCGTCACGTTCGCCGGATCGTCTTTCCTGGCTTTCCTGATCGATACGGTCGCTCTGCTCCTTTTCTTCGCCGTGTCGGGCATGCTCGTGCCCTCGGTCGTGGCCGCACGCGTGCTGAGCGCGTCGGTCAATTTCGCGATCAACCGTCGGCTCGTCTTCCGGGCCGCGACGGGGCGGGATCTCTGGCGTCAGGCGGCCACGTACTCCCTGCTCGCCGCCGCGCTGTTGGCGTCGAATGTCGTTTGGATGGCGTTCCTGACGGATGCGGGTGTTCCCCTGCTGCTCGCCAAGATCGTCACCGAAGCGGTGCTGTTCGTGACCGCCTACCAGGCACAACGGGCGCTCGTGTTCGCGCGACGACCGCGCGCGGCGAAAGACAGCACGGCCGCAGAGACGGCGCATAGCAATCGCATAGAGCCGCCTGTTCGGATGGAAGAAGACACACACATCGCAGGGAGACTTTCATGACCACCTCGACCATCGCCCTCATCGGCATCGATCTCTTCGCCGCACTCGTTCTGAGTCTTGGGATCTACTATCACCGGCACCGCCGTCGCGATCTCGTCGTCGCGTTCCTTGGCGTCAACGTCGGCGTTCTGGCCGTGGCCGCCGTTCTCGGCACCGCCGAGGTCGCCCTCGGGCTCGGGCTCGGACTGTTCGGCGTGCTGTCGATCATCCGGCTGCGCTCGTCCGAGATCTCGCAGCGCGAGGTGGCGTACTACTTCGCTGCCCTCGCGATCGGGCTCATCTGTGGGCTCCCGCAGGCAGAACCGTGGTTCGCCGGGATGCTCGTGGCCCTGATTCTCGTGGTTCTCTGGGGCGCCGACCACCCCGCGCTTTTCGCTCGCAGCCGGCACCAGATCGTCGACGTCGACCGTGCCATCACCGATGAGGACGAGCTGCGCGCCGAGCTGGAGCGCCGACTGGGCGCGACCGTCACGTCGCTCACGGTGCAGCGCATCGATCTCGTCAACGACACGACGACGGTCGATGTGCGTTTTCGCCGCGATGCCATCCGTCAGCCGCCGCGACGTTCGACCCGCCACACGCTGACGGATGCGCCGGCCGCCGAGACCCTGGCGGTGCGCTGATGGCCGGGTCTGACGCTCTGACGCGCTTCGAGGAGATCGGTCTCGACGAGCTGGTGGCCGAGGCATCCCTCATGACACGGGTCGATCGGAAGTACGTGGTGCCGCGTGCCGCGCTCCCCGCTATCTTGGCGGGTCTCGACGATGACACACGCGTTCTCGAGATCGGTGGTGAGCGCCGCTTCGGCTACCACTCGGTCTACTTCGACACCCCCGATCTGTTGAGCTTCCGCATGGCCGCGCGTCCTCGTCGTCGCCGGTTCAAGGTGCGCACGCGGCGCTACATGGAGGTGGGCACGGCCTACCTCGAGATCAAGACGCGCGGCGCGCGCGGGGCGACCGTCAAGGAGCGGACCGAGTACCCCCCGGCCGCCGCCGAGCTGCTGACGCGGGGTGCACGCACCGACGTGGCATCCGCCCTCGAGGCGGTCGGCGTCGAACCGGACCTCGTCACCGAGCTCGCACCGACCCTCGCCACCCGTTACCGGCGCGCCACCCTGTTGGCGGCGGACTCGGTCGCCCGGGCGACGGTCGACACCGACCTCGAATGGATCGAGGCCGACGGCCGCGCCCTTCGACTGCCTCACCTCGCGATCGTCGAGACCAAATCCGGGTCCGCGGCATCGGATGTCGACCGACTGCTCTGGCGGCTGGGGCACCGCCCGACCTCGGTCAGCAAGTACGCGACGGGTCTGGCGGCGCTCCGTCCAGAGCTGCCGCGGAATCGCTGGGCACGGCTATTGCGTGATTCCTTCGCCTGATCCTCGCGACCGCCACCTTGTCGGCTGCGACTAACCCGGGGTCAGCCGGCGACGATTCCCTGCCAGATACCCGCCGCCCAGCCGAGCTGTGCGGGTCCGCATCCACCCGATGCCTGCGTTGCGCCGCGAGTGGCGGCCATGCAGTTGGCGAGCAGCTCGGGGTTCTTGTTGAACAAGGTTTGGTACGAGGGCGACGCGGTCATCTGCTTCCACACGCGGAACTGATACTGATGCGCGAGTTCGTGCGTCATGCCCCAGACCTTCGTCACGTAGGGCCAGTTGGCGACCGCGGACGACACCATGATCGTCCCGTTGCTGCTCGCACACGCGGGAGCCGTCACCCCGCCGCAATTGCCGTCGTATTCGACGAGCGCATAGCCTCCGCCGCCGACGTTGTTCAGGATCGCGCGCATCTCGGCGAACCATCCGGCGCTGCCACCCCCTGTCGAGGGCGACGAACTCGTTCCGCGAGTCACGGGAGCGGAGTATGACCGCGCTGCTGCCTCGGCGGCCTTCCGGCGTTGCTCAGCCTCGTAGGCCTTGACCTTCGCGTCGACCTCGCTCGTCGCGCGCTGGACGGCTGCGGTCGGTTCGGCATAAGTCCCGGCGTCGGCGGGCGCCGCCGTCACGGTGGCCTGCGCGTCCAGGGCGGCCTGGCGTTGCGAGTCCACATCCACCTTGTTCGCGGCCGTGTCGAGGGCGGTCCGGAGGGCAGCGATCGCCTCGACGAAGGTGACCCGCGCGGCCGCCGCTTCGGACAGAGCGGATGCTTCGGTGTTCTCTTCGTCGATCGTTGTGCGCAGCGCAGTCAATGATGCCTCGGCATCCGTGATCTGCGTTTCGAGAGCGAGCATCCGTGACTCGCGGACGTCGGCCACGGCATTCAGCTCGGCGACTTTGATCGTTCCGAGCGTGATCGTGAAGACCGCGATGCCCGACACCACGATCAGCGTCCAGGACGAGGCCCTCACTCGAGAAACCCCTCCGTCGAACCCAGTGCGGCCCGCGCGTCGTCGTTCTGCGCCCGCCGTTCGGCTGCGCGAGCGGTGAGTTCGTCGACCTGTTCGAGGTGATCCTGGAGGCGCAACTGCAGCAGGGTGATGCGCTCATCGAGCTCGACCAGACGTGCTTCCGCCCGCGTCTGAGCCGTAACCCCGATCCCGAACGCCGCGAGTGTGCACACGACGGCGACACTCGTGAGCAGCGCGACAAGTCGACGACGCCGTGCGCCGGCCCGTTCACGCCGGGGTTCGCGGTCGTCCGGGCGAGTGGACGGGGACGTCTGCGCTGGGCGCCTGTCCTTCGTCTGCTGGAACACGATTCCCCTCCTCGTGACCTCTTCTTGCCCCTGATCCACCGGATTTCGCCGGTCGATGCTCCCCGATCCGGATTCTAGGTCGGACAATGGCGGGAATCGGGGAGGCGCGGCGGCTCGCCACGAGACTCGAACTCGCAACGTTTGTCCGGCGCGCTTACCGAGCAACCGCGCGGCGGTTCGAGAAGATTTCGACGTGGCGACAGGCTCCGTACAACGCGCGCTCGGCGTCGTTGTGTTGACGGCGGTCGTCACGGCGATGCTGGGCGTGGCCGTCGTCGCTCTGCTGCCCCCGATCTGGGTCGCGGCCACGACGCTCGTCGCGGAAGAAGACATGACGACCACGATTCGTGGGGAGCGTGTCGAGGCATCCGTGCCCGTGCCTGCCGGGTGGGCGATGCGGCCCACGTTCGCCGATGAGTCCCGGGTGACACTCACGAGCCCTGACGGTCGGATGCAGGTCGATCTGGCCGTCCGCGATGCGGGTGACCCCGTCGTGACCCTCGGGGACATCGCCCCGCGACCGCTCGATGCCCTCAGCCGCGAGCGAACGGTCGCGGGCCAAGAACTGCTGCACGCCAACACCGCGGACGGCGAACTCATCGTCGGCGTCGTCGTGTCGGGCGACGCCCTGCTGACTTTCGTGTCGGGTCCGCGTCAGGGGTACGACGCCGAACTCGCCGAACTCCTCGCCGAGATCGACGTGAGTCAGATCGGGGTGACCGGGTGATCCGCCGGAAGGTTCTCGCGACGGTGCTCGTCGCCGCGGGAGTCGTCGGTCTGTCGGCCTGTGCACCCGACACTGATCCGTCGTGGACGCCCGTTCAGTGGCCGGTCGTCGGAAGGATGCTGACGGCGCCGCCGCCACCGGTGGACCCCGCGGGCATCGCGCTCGCGTCGCAGCGGATCCGCAACGATGCGGTGCGTGTCGAGGCGCGTTGGGCGTACCTGCCCGGCGCGCAGCCGCTGAACGAGAAGATCGAGGCGACGGTGCGGGCCGCTATCGGCGAGCAGTCCGCGGCGGTCGGGGTCGTGTACGAGCCGCAGGTGTTCGGCGTCGAGGCTGCGCTCGGTGAGCGCGGGTGTGTCGCCGGCGTCACGGCGCTCCCGGCGGCCGACTTGCTGGGGACCGCGACCGACTCGCACACGGTGGTGGTGTGCGAGATCGTGCACGCCGCGGGATCTACGTTCGGCGAACGCCTCCGAGTCGTGCGCGGCTCCGCCACGGCTGTCGAGATGGACCAGATCACGACGCTCTACACGGATGTCGCGACCGGCGCCGTGGGCGACGGTGCGGCGCTGATCGGTGAGACCGATGTGCTGTGGGAAGACGTGGTTTCGATCGCTCGTCGCGCCGCCGGGGGACTGAGCCTGATCGCGGTCGGTCCGCCGTCGGACGAGCAACGCGCTTCGCTCGGGAATGCGCTGCAGGATGCCTCTTTCGTGGGTGGCGAACTCGTCGTGCCGTTGCCGGTGGGCTTCACAGCGCCCGAACTCGAGGGGCTTGCGGGTTGGCAGACGCCTGACGCGGCGCATCCGGTCTGGGTGTCGCTGCCGCGGGAATCCTACGATCCGGCCCTCACGGATTTCGGACGCCTGATCGCGGATGCGCAGGGTCCGTTCGCCGGCCCCGGGACGGCGGGTGCCGCGTTCGATCGAACGCCGTGCGATCTCGTCCCGTGTATGGCCCTCACCTTGGATGACGGGCCGAGCGGGCTGACAGACGGCATCCTCGACGCCCTCCGTGATCGGCACTCGTCGGCGACGTTCTTCATGCTCGGTCGCAACGCCCAGAATAGACCCGACACCGTGCGGCGGGTTTCGGCCGAGGGGCACGAGATTGGCAACCACACCTGGAATCATCCGGATCTGACGAAACTGCCGGACGGACAAATCGCCGCTGAGCTGCAGTCCACGGGCGACCTGCTGCGCTCGCTTTCGGGTCAGGCCGTTTCGACGTTCCGTCCGCCCTACGGTGCGCTGAGCGATCGAGTGCTGGGCGTAGCGGGAATGCCGGCGATCCTGTGGAGCGTCGACACGCGCGACTGGGCCGGGCGCTCCGATGCCGACCTGCTGTCGTATTCCGTGAGCGCCCCCCGCGTCGGCTCGATCATGTTGATGCACGACATTCAGGGTGCGACCGGCCGCGTCATGCCTCAGGTGTTGGACGGCCTGCTCGATCGCGGGTTCAGCCTGGTGACCCTGTCGAAGATCTTCGACGGACAGATCCCTGGCGGGATTGTTCGATACGCACCCTGATCGCGGCGTTCCCGATCGTGGCCCTCCGAGGCGCGGCGGGGGCACTACGGTGAACACGTGAGCTCTGCCCCGCGTTGTCCGCACTGTCGCCACTTCGTCTTCCTGGGCACGCTGACGTGCCCCAACTGCGAGGGCGAGCTCGGTTTCAATCTTCTCGACCGTGCCTTCTACGGCGCACGTCAGGGTCACGCCGTCATCGAGGGCGTGACCTGGTACACCTGCTCGAATCGCGGATGGGGCTGCAACTGGTTGGTGCGTGAGGATGCCGCAGCCGGCAAGTGCTTCGCATGCCGCCTCACGCGCCGCCAGCCGGACAGCAACGACACCATCGCCCTCGAAAAGCTCGGCAAAACCGAGGAAGCCAAGCGCCGCTTGATTCTGCAGCTCGGTGAGCTCGGGCTGCCGATCGTGCCCTGGGATGTGAAAAAGGGCGGGCTCGGGTTCGATCTCGTGTCGAGCCTGTCGTCCGGCGAGCGGGTCGTGATCGGCCACGCCAACGGCATCATCACGATCGACCTGGCCGAGAGCCTCGACGATCGGCGCGAGGCTCTGCGCGTGCGGCTCGGTGAGCCCTACCGGACGATGCTCGGTCACCTGCGGCACGAGGTCGGCCACTACTTCCAGAACGTCCTATTGCCGGATGACGCGGCCTGGGATCGATGCCGGGCGCTGTTCGGCGATGAGCGCGCCAGTTACCAGGACGCGATCGCTCGCCACTATTCGCGTGGAGCGCCCGAGGGGTGGAGCGCGTCGTTCATCTCGGAGTACGCCACGATGCATCCGTGGGAGGACTTCGCCGAGACGTTCGCCCACTATCTCCACATCACCGGCACGCTCCAGACGGCCGCCGCGATCGGCATCCATCTGGACGCTGGTGTGACGAACCGCGACACCGACGTCGAACCGTTGGAAAGCTATCGGGACGAGCCGATCCAGCGCCTGCTGACGGACTGGGACTGGATGAGTCAGGCGTTCAACCGCATCAACCGCTCCATGGGTTCGGCGGACCTGTACCCCTTCGAACTGGTCGGCCCCGTGCGTCACAAGCTCGCGTTCGTGCACGACATCGTCACGAAGGCGCCGCTCACGTTGCCCGAGCAGATCGCGTTGGCGCTGCCTCGGGATACCGAGCGGACCTGAGGTCGGCTGGGCGGATTGTTCGGCGGCTCGTCGGGCGTCGCGGTTTGATCAGGGGTACTTCGAAGGCTGGCACCACAGCACGATGAGCGCGACGCCGCCGAAGGGCACGAAGGACAAGAGGATCCAGGCCCAGTGCAAACCGGCGTCGCGCAGGCGCCGCACCGAGAGCGCGACGGTCGGGATGAGGATGCCGAGGCCCCAGACGAAGAACCCGAGGCCTGCGAGGTAGCCCAAGATCGGCACGATGCTCAGAAACACGAGTCCGACGGTGACGAGCGTGGAGAAGAGCGTGAAGTACCAGAACTCGGCGCGCGTGGCGCGGCCATCGAACGTCGCGTAACGAGAGAAGACGACGCGGATCGCGTCACCCATGCCGCGTACGAGCGGCCGGGTGTCTGCGGGGGAGCGCCAGACCCCGACCGGTGGTGGGGTGTATCCCGAACCCAGCTGACCCCCGGTGCCGGGAACGAGGGGGCGATAGACGGATGCGGGGGACGCCGGTGTGGGCGTCGTCGCCTGTGCGGACGGGCCCGATCCGGTCGGGACGAGCGCGTACTGCGGCGTCGCGTACGGCGGGATGCTTGTCTGTGTCGGGGGAGTCGGGGACTCGGCGTGGAGCAGTGCTCGCGGTTGTGCCCCGGGCGCCGACGGTACGGGCGACGTCTGGTTCGACCAGGAGAGTCCGTCCCACCAGCGTCGCTGACGGGCGTCGGACGGGTCGGGGTACCAACCTGCGGGCGGCGGGGGTGAAACGGCCATGGTGCTCCGAATCGGTGGAGATGTATGCACCATACAACAGCACTGCGTGGCGCCGAATCACCACGCCTAAGCTGGACGGGTGATGCACCGGCGCGGAACTCTCACCGCTGTGGTGGCGGCTGTCGCGCTGCTGTGCGTCGCTCCGTCCGCGGCTGCCGTGGGCGCCACCTCACCGAAGGTGACTGCGAGGGCCTCCGCATCCGCGTCCGCCTCTGCCTCACCGGTGCCATCCTCCGCCGCGGTGGCCTCCGATTCACCGTCCGCGGCGCCGACCGCCACGGATTCGTCCGCCTCGGTTCGAGTTGTTGCGGGCGACGATGCGGCGCTGGCCGAGCGTGCGTCCGCCATCGTCGCGGGAATGAGCCCACGCCAGAAGGCGGGCGCACTCGTGATGGGCCATCTGCCCTCGACCGATCCCGAAGCGGTGCGCGCCTACATGGAGCAGACGGGCGCGGGCGGCTTCATCGTGATGGGCGCGAACGTCTCGGGTTCCGAGTCGGCGCTCCGTGCGCTCGCCCAGTCCGCCACGCTCGATCCGACGCTGCCCGCCCTGTTGGCCGTCGACCAGGAGGGGGGAGACGTTCGGCGTTTGAAGTGGGACGACTTTCCGTCGTCGCTGACGCTGAAATCGGCGCCGCCCGAGGCGACGGCCACGGCTTTCTCGGGGCGCGGGGCGCTCGTCGAACGCGCCGGTATCGACGTCAATTTCGGAATTGTCGCGGACTACACCGACGATCCCGGCTCGTTCATCTATCGCCGCTCGTTGGGGACGGATGCCTCCGCCGCCACACTCCGCGTCGCGGCGGCCGTGTCGGGTGAGGCGTCGTTCGTCGATTCGACGCTCAAACACTTTCCGGGTCACGGCGCGGCTCCCGGCGACTCGCACCGCACGATTCCGTCGACCGACATGTCAATTGAGGCGTGGCGCGCCGGTGAGGCGCTGCCGTTTCAGGCGGGCATCGACGCCGGGGCGCAGCTGGTGATGTTCGGGCATCTCGCATACACCTCGGTGGATGCTGCCCCGGCTTCGCTGTCGGTTGCCTGGCACGACATTCTGCGTGACGAGCTGGGGTTCACCGGCGTCGCGATCACGGACGACATGGCGATGCTCGAGGCATCCGGAGTCGCCGCGTATCAGGACCCGGTCGCGAATGCGGTCGCGGCTCTCGTCGCCGGAAACGACATGGTTTTGGGTGTCGCGTACTCGTCGGTGGATCGGGCAAATGCGGTGATCGACGGGATCGCGGGTGCGGTCGCATCGGGGGCGCTGTCTGCCGAGCGTTTGGACGAGGCCGCGACCCGCGTAGTCGCGCTGCGCCTGAGCTCGGCGATAGCGGGCGCCCTGCCCTGCAGTGTCTGCTGACGCGCTGGTCCAACGCGCGGGGTCTCGTTCGTTGAGCGAGGAGCGTAGCGACG